>NZ_JABAIL010000003.1:798317-1078719 GCF_012641475.1 Flammeovirga agarivorans
ATTTGTGCAGGGTTATAATAAATAGCAGTAATGCCACTTCCTCCACCCACTACAGCACCAGAAAGTAAGCTAGCATCTGTATTAAAGCTATTACTCCAATACCTATTGTATTGTGCCGAAATAGAGAAAGAGGTCAAAAGAAACAGAATCGTTAAGTAATATGAGAGGTTGATATTCAAATAGTTAATGTATTGGTTCAGTATTAATATAATAACTTCAGAAATAAATGAATAGTGTTACTTCTATCTTTATTTGATCTACAATAAAGAATACCCTTTTGATACTATTTTTAAGAATAGCTTCGATTGCTCATAGTAATGGTTCAAAAATAGAATTCTAATTTTAACATTTGTTTTGATTGGAATCTTTTATTAATATTGAAGTGCAAACTTTATGTAATTACTGATAACAGTAAAATGCAAACTATTTAAACTACTGGAAAATGATGCTTTACATGGAAAGATAATATCTATTCATCACAGCTGTATTTTATATGCACAGATTTGATTATCTATAAAAAATCATAAGTAAACTAATTGTGTATAGTGATAAACTACTAACACGACGTATTTTTTTATTTCTTAATAATTATGTTTTTCAATAAAAAACTATTGAAGTACGCTGCACTGTCAGCTGTACTGTTGTCTTCATGTAACAACAAAGTGGAGGACGAATTGCAAACTATTACTTCAGATATGCTGCCTACATTGACATTATCCGAAATGGATTTTTTAAGAGGTGAAGCATCGTTTGAAATGGAAGTATCCAACGAATATGCCGACCTTGTATCTGTTGCAGATGTGAAAGTGACCTCTAATGGTGCTGACTTGGATATCGAAGTTTCTCAAGAAAGTGATAAATGGCAAATATCTTTCGATTCAAAACAATTGACAGATGGTATTCATCCTATTAAATTATCTGCGTCGTTGAGTAGTGATTTAACACTTTCTCAGTCAGAGATCACTCAAGATTTTGATGTTGAAGTAGATAATTACCTTCCAACAATTTTTTATGAGGCGGGTTATATTGAAAGTTTAAATAGTAATCGTACGGTTACATACTTCTCTAACATCCATAATGGAGAAATGCGAGAAGTTGAACAAACGTATTCTAATTACCAATTAAACTTCATGATTGTAGATGAAACAGGAACTCCTCTAACAAGCTACAATGATGCAAAAACAAGTAATGATTCTATCTTCTTTTTAATTCCTGCTGAAATTAGAGGCAGAAATTTTTATGTAAAGGAAGCGTATTCATATGAGTTTGATGAAGTATCCACAGAATTATTTGATAATAGTGTTACTACATATAAAAGGTATGATAGAAACATAGTTTTTAATTCTATCACTTCAAACTTAGATGAACCATTAATTCATACCAAAGATGAAGATAGCTCTTCGGGAACTGATGAAGATGTTATAACAAAACAAGTGGTTGTGGGAGTAAGTGAGGAAGTAGAGGCAATTACTAATTACCACTATTCTTACTATAATAATTCAGAAACAGAAACAATTGATGGTGTTGTTTATTACACATTACATTTAAAAGAAAGTAACAAAACTGAGTCTTTGTATTCAAACTATCCTAATAGTGCTTATTTCTATTCTGTTTATACTTATGCTCAGGATGATCCTAGTGAAGCAAAAGGTGTTAATATTGCCACTGATTTTATTAATGATGGGGATACAATATTAATTACTATGGATGATCTTGTCTCTCCAAAAACATATAGTGTTCACTATAAGGATAACAATACTTATACTAGACTGAATACTATGATCGGAGATGGTGAGTATCAATTAATGTACAATAATGCTTTCCAAAGAGAAGAAGGAGAAGAAGAGGATATTTATTACACTTTTGACTTTAAGAATCTTAATTCTGATGATTTCAAATATATTGAAGAAAAAGTAAATAGATTCGGAGATCATGGATTTTCAATAGTTGTACATCACTTGGATGATATTAATGATAAAAGTAATAGTTATTTAAACGCTGATAACCTTAACTATTCTGACAATGGTACAACAGCTAGTCTTGGTGTCCCATCATTTACGGATGTATCTGTAGACATGACAATGATTCAAACATATAGTAAAGAATCAGAAGGAACTACCTCATATGACTATGATGTGATTTTCAAAACGAACAGTAATACAAATAGAACTTTAAGCATATTAGATTATTCTGATGAGGAATTATCAGACCTGCAAGGAGGTTTATTTAATGAATTCTCTAGCTTACCTGTAGAATATAATTATGTATCGTATGTAGCACAAAATGGCAGGCTTGATGACGGCCACTTCTGGATGACTGATTACTATTATAAAAATAGTAATGCAAGGTTGAGAGGGCCATACTCTATTAGAGAGATGGCAAAACAATTCTTCTATGAAGAAGATCTAAAGCAAGCCTTAAGACAAGGTTATAAAATCAATAAAAACTAAACAGTAGCCCAGGAAAATATCCTGGGCTATTTTTTTACTATCTAGTATGGCCAATCGTTGAAATAATCACGCCTGGGCCATTTTTTATTCTTTTTATTTCCCAATAGTACTTCTCTTCAGGATCAGCTTTTAAGACCAATTTTTTCATTTCTTCAACGGAGTATGTTCGTATAGAAGAAACTATTCCATCCCACATGACAAAAAAGGGAACAATAGGAATAAGATAGGTAAATAGAATTCTTCCCCATCGAAACGGTTTCATCAGCAATGTTGTTAAAAGAACTGTGATTGGAGAAAAAATCATGGCCATAACACTTAGCACTGACCTTTCTTGTCCTTCAAATATTGCAATGGGTTGATTGGTTTTTACTGCATCTTCTAAAATCTGAATTGCATCCTTTTCATTAAAATGATGAAAGGATAAATATTGAGTCCGTATTCCTTGTAAAGAAGCAGGAACATTTCTAGCGTCTACCTTTTCTTTAGAAAATGAAATGTTTTTATCCATTTCTGATAATTTTTCCAAAGCAGGAAAATTCGGATAATAGTCTGTTAAGATTAATTGAGCTGAACTATTTTTTTGTTTTAGCTCTGAAAATAAAGTCTCCCAACTTCCACCTCCCCCTGAGGCTAAATCTATTATTGTATCCACTCCAGTTTTCTGCATCAGGTCATGTAATATATTGGCAGTAGGAGAAAACATCTTACTTTTATTTGCAAGAAATTGTAAAAAGTCTGTACCGTAATTTCGAAGAGTGGAAGGAAACCAAGATTGGTCTTCGAATTCAAATAGATGTTGTCTTGCCATTGGTTGTTAGATTTATTTTCAAACCAATTTATAAATAAATCAATTAATGTATAGTGATATTTTAATACTTTGACTTTTTAGTGTTTTAATTTATATAACTTATATAATAGAGAAACTATTGACCTATAATTAACCCAAAAACCAATTATAAAATGTTTTGGCATACTACCAAAGCCTTACTACTACTACTGCTATTATCAACGATTTCATATGGACAGAATACTGAAATATGTAATAACGGTATAGATGATGATAATGACGGCTTAATTGATTGTTATGATCCCGACTGTGCTTTTTCCCCTGATTGCAGAGGAAGTATAGTCAATAACTTTTCTTTAGGATGTAATTTTGATGATTATCCAAATACACCTTCAATTTATTTTTCTGAGAAACTGAATAGTCACGATTTAGGTATTGTGATTGATAAAGCTTCTGGGGTTTTAGTTGGAGATATGGATAATGATGGGGTCGCTGAATTAGTAGTGAAAAGTTCTACTGATGGAATGATCTATATACTCAATACCGTCGATCAATCTGTAAAATATAGTATACCAATAGAAGGTAGTAGCCATAGTTATTCGCAAATGGCAATTGCAGATGTTGATGGGAATGGTAATGGGGATATTTTCATTAATGTCGGAAAAAATATTCATCGGTATGAATTTGGATCAAGTGGGGTTATTGCCAAAACTACGGTAGGAGTAGGTCATGAATACCAATCTCCACAACTTGCCGATTTTAATGAAGATGGTATTCCTGAAGTTTATATAGGGAATGCTATTTACAATGCTATAGATCTTACATCCATTATTGCCTTTGATAATGATTTATCAAGTGGAAATAGTGTTGGTCAGGAAGCTTTTTCTATTGCCTATAACATTTTTGATGTAGGTGATCGTAAACCTACTCTAGGTACTTTTTCATCTTCTGACCATGTTGATGGTTTAGAATTAGTGGCAGGAAATGTGGTATACGCAGTGGATATTAGTGGTCAGAGCTTAACAAAGATATCAGAAGTACCCAACAACGATGGATTTGTATCTATCGCTGATTTTGATGGTGATCATAGACCTGAAATTGTTACAGTCACTCAAGAAAATAATCAAGCTGAGGTTTACCTTTGGTCACCTTATAATCAAACAGTTTTAGGAGAGTACTTCTTAACTTCTTCTACTATTGGAGGTAGAGTAGCTATTGGTGATGTAGACGGTGATCAAGTTCCTGAAATTATTGGAACAGGTCAATACCAACTATATATATTAGATTATGAAGATGGAAATCTTGACGAACAATGGATATTTGATCAGACGAGCAATGATATTGGGCTTGCAGGTGTGTCATTATTTGATCTAAATGGAGATGGAAAATCGGAAATCTTTTTTAACGATGATACGAAAGTATATGCTATCAGAAATCAGGAAGGCACATTTAATGTTTCATCTTATGAGGTGTCAGGAGAAAATAGAGCAGAGTACCCTATTGTCGCTGATATTGATAATGATGGACAAACCGAAGTTATAGTGACTTCTGGAGGTACTGATGATGGTGGATTAATTGCGATTAATGCATACGATCAATTTTGGGTGACCGCACAATCCTATTGGAACCAAAATGGCTTTCATATTACCAATACTAATTTTCAGTTAGAGATTGCTCAAGAGCTTCAAAGTAATTTACACAGCTATTTTGATGGTATATTAAATACATTTTCATCACAAGCTTCTTATTATACTCCCGAAATGGATGTATTGAATGCAGCTCCTGATATTGTATTAAGAAGAGTTCAATCAGATGTAGCCCTTTGTAATAATAATGGAATTCTGAATATGATAATGACCGTTCAGAATGTAGGAAATCAAGTAGTACCTTCTAACATGGTCGTTTCAATATTTGATGGTAATCCATATGAAACTTCTGCTACACTAATCGATACATTGCATACTTCTGTACCAATTCATCCATTAGACACCTTACAATTTACATTACAAAATCGCATACCAACCGATGGAAGTACGGTTAATGCATTTGTGGTTTTAAATCATAATCCCTATAATTTTGATAATACAGTAAAGGAAATGCCTATTCCTGCTGATTCTGTTTATTCAAATATCCAAGAATGTAACTTTACCAATAATCTTATAGGTCCTTTTATCATCGAAGATTGTCTAGTTCCTGTTATTGTAGACTTAGATAATGATAATAGTTCAGGTAGAACAGGATTAGATTATGAAAGCAACTATTTCGTAGGTACACAGCAAAGCGGAAGAATTTCAGATATTGATACAAGAGTATTTGCATTTTCTGCTGGTGCATTAAATAGAGTAGAAATATCATTTGCAGATGGACAGCCTTTAGAAGCAACGGATTCATTAATGATCAGAGGAGTATTACCATCAGGTATCGGTGTAAACTCTCCTTCAGATACTCAAAATATAGTATTATTAGGGGTGGCTTCTACAGATGCTTATGAAGAAGCATTAAAACTGATTTATTTTACAAATGCAGCATTAACGGACCGATCACAAAGACAGATTGAAGTCAAGGCACAATTGGTTCCTAACGAAGACTTTGGCCCAGTGGCTACAGCATATGTTAATATTAAAGCAAGACCAACTTCATCAGATCAGTCATTAACTATAGATGAAGATGAGTTATATACTTTTAGTACGACCAACTTCCCTTTTAATTCATTAGATGCGTTATCATTTGATGGAATAAGAGTATCATACCCTGATGATACGAATGATTTTAAGGGGACACTATCATACGATGGACAGGAAATAACACCTTTACAGTTAACCACAGGCTATTATGTGGAGGATGTTTCTTTATTAACGTATCAACCTTTACCCTATGAATTTGGAACTAATTATTGTCAGTTTAAATTCAGAGTAAAAGATGATGGAGGGGAGGCCCTCATCGGAAATCATTCTGAACTATACGATTTCGTGATTCATGTGAATAATTTAGATACTCCTCCAATTTCAAAAGATACAACAATTGTTCTAAGGCAGTCAGAAACCTATACAGGAGATATCGACGATGATATTTATTTTCTCTCTTATGATAATGCGAGTTTTGCTAGCTTTATTGTTACAACCCTACCTGAAAAAGGAACACTTCAACATAATGGAAGTGGAAGTTTTGCAAATGTTGTTGTCGGAGAAGAAATACCTTCTACAGCTACGCTTCAATATTTACCAGGAACTTATGATAATACTGACTTTAGGAATTGGGGTACATTTAATTTTAAAGTGAAAGATAGTAACAGTCTAGAGAGTGAAGAATATACCTTTCATATTCATCTACTTGTTACCCTTTATATAGTAGATTTTGAAAAATCTCAATCGAAAAATGATCACATACATTTTACACAAACTGATTTTGATGATCATTATTTTGACTTCAACAATGATCCTCTAGATTCAATTATTGTCGCTTCTGTTCCTGTAAATGGGGAGTTATTTTTCAATAGTGTTTTAGTTGAAGCAAATGATAGAATACCCTATGCGAAAATTGAAACAGAAGATTTTCATTTTCAACCAGATTCATTCTATCATGGCACTACTACTTTTGAATACAGTGTGATTAATACAGCAGCGGAGGAACCTCAATATAACGCAACGATCTCATTAATTTACTCAGATGATCGACACCCTCCTGTAGCTGTCGATGACGTTGCTTCCACTACAGTAAATATTCCTGTTTGGATCGATGCTTTAGCCAATGATTATGATGAAGATGGGGATTCTATTTACCTCGAAAGAATAGTTTCAGAAAGTAATGGTACAGCAGAAATAATAGATGAATTGGTCTATTTTACACCCGATCATCTATTTAGTGGAACTGCGACAATAGACTATGAAATTTGTGATGGAATTGATGGCTGTAGCCAAGCAACAATCACTATAACCGTAACCAATGATATTCCTGAAATTTCAGATATCTACTATTCTGGTTACTTACCAGATACTATTTATTTTAGTCAAGAAGACTTTAAAGCACACTTTGACGATGCATTACCAATTGATCGGGTGAAATTTACTAGTCTTCCAGATGGTTCTGAAGGAACGTTATATAGAATCTCGGGAGTTGCTTTGGCTCCCAATGAAGAAATTACCGTTTCATTGATCGATAGTATTCATTATGTACCTGTTTCTTCTAATGGAACTGTCGCAGAACAAATTCTATGGAATGGTTCAGATGGAATTGATTATGCTGATGCTGATGCCACAGTATTTATCAATATGAAGGAAAGAACCTACCCACCTGTGGCAGTAGATGATAGTGCAACTACAGATGTAATCACAACGATTGAAATTGATGTTTTAGCGAATGACTATGATCCTGATGGAGATCCTTTAAGAATTATAGACGTAACTCTTGAGGAATCTGAAGGAGAAAGAGGAGAGATAAGTATCATTGGAGAAGTTCCAAACCAGAAAGTAGAGTATATACCTACTCAATTATTCTCAGGAGAAGTGATAGCACATTATACGATCACCGATGATCGAGATGGAACAGCAGAAGCGGATATTTATATTACAGTAAATGCCGCAGAAGGAACTCCTTCCACATCGGGTTTTGAATATTATCTGAGACAAGATACACCAAAGCATTTTGTGCGATTTGATTTTGATGAAAACTTTGATGATCCTAATAATTTACCTTTGGAAAAGGTAGTATTTGATTCCTTACCTAGAAACGGGACACTAACTTTAGAAGGAAACCCAATAGTACGTCTTCAAGAGATTCCATACGATTTATTAGATAGTGTTCTCTATTCACCAAATGACGGTTACGCAGGTTTAGACTCAGTGGATTGGACAGGTTCGAATGGAACTTTATATGCCAGAGAGTTTTCTCAAATTAACCTTACAGTGATTCCAGGTTACAGAGGTAATTCAGTGGTTTTAGATGATATATTAAAACAAGGAGAACATGGTTCTCAACTGACAGTTGAAAAGCAAGATTTTGCAGCAGCCTATCATCACCCTAATGGAGATACTTTAAAATACATTAGGATAGAATCAGTCCCTGAAAATGGATACCTTCTTTATAATGAAGATACGATTCAAGTAGGAGATGCTATCGAAATGGCTACTTACTCTTCCTTACATTTTATTCCTGATGATGGTTTTACAGGTATCGATTCTGCCAAATGGAATGGTAAAGCTAATATTGTTTATGCAGACACTGCCGCTAATTTACTTTTCGAGGTAGGACCAGAATTGCAACTATTTAATGCCTTTACACCCAATGGAGACAGCATCAATGATTATTGGCATATAAAAGATATAGAATATTACCCGAACAATACTGTGAAGATTTTCAACAAATGGGGATTGGAAGTTTTCAGTACTACGAGTTACAATAATGAAGATATAAGATGGGACGGCACCAATAGTAATAACGGAAAAACGTTAGGGGTGGGAACCTATTATTATACCGTTGACTTGAAGGATGGTTCAGAAGTTAGATCAGGTTTCGTTGTAATCGCAAAATAATATGAAAAAGCTACTATTAATGATGGGTATAGTGTGTTCAGCATGGATACATACAAATGCTCAACAAGTTTCACTTTACTCTCAATATATGTTTAATGGATTGGTCCTAAATCCAGCTTATGCAGGTAATTACGAAGGGATCAATACAAATTTAATGTACCGTCAACAATGGTCGGGAGTAGAAGGAAGTCCAAATACATCAACGATCTCTGTGGATAGTCCATTAGGGTCTAAAAAATTATCTGTTGGAGGAATCTTTTCACAAGATAAAACTGCAGAAACTACGACTCAGACCTTTTACATGATGGCAGCTTATCGTTTACCGTTAGGCAATGGCAAACTATCTTTTGGTTTACAAGGAGGAATGAATTTTTATAGAGTGAATTTTCAAAATCTAAATACTTTCTTGCCTGATCCAACATTACCTACCTCCATGCAACAAGAAAGTACACCCAATGTAGGTTTTGGTCTTTTTTATCAAACTGATAAATGGTTTGCAGGAGCATCGGCTCCTAAATTATTAGCAAATGATTTGAGCGATGGTCAATGTACATTAGTAGCAAAAGAGGAGAGACATTATTTTGTTACTGGGGGGTATTTATTTGATGTATCTCCTACAGTAAAATTAAAACCCAATGCATTACTAGCATTTGTTGAAGGTTCTCCCACCTATTTTGACATTAACCTGAATGCGTTACTCTACGATTGGTTATGGTTTGGAGCAAGTTATTCACTCAAAAACTCATTTACATTACTTACACAATTGGAATTCGGGGATCATTTCCGCTTTGGTTATTCTTATGATATTGTCACAAATGCTGGACAAGGTGTAACCAGAGGTTCTCATGAATTTATGTTGAATATCTTCTTTACAGGGAAGAAAACTAAAATGTTAAGTCCGCGCTATTTTTAATCAAACATCATGAAAAAATTACTAACAGTATTATTGTTGATGAGCTTTGGTCACTTTATTCTTGCTCAAAGAATTTCTGATGTTGAAATAAAAAATAAAGAGCAGAGATTGGAGCAAGACATGGAAGATCTCAATTATTCCAGAGCTTTGGAAGAGTATCAAAAGCTTTTTGTAAAAACAGAATCGGATGAGCTTAAGAAAGAATATGCTTTAAAAATTGCAGTCTGTTATGAGAAGGTCAATAAACCTTTAAATAGTATTGAGGTGTATCAAAAGTTACTAGAAAATGATGTCGCTTTAGAAGGAGAGTATGCAGAATCTTACGGAGATGCATTATTTGTGGCAGGGCATTATGATGAAGCTTCGGCATGGTATCAGAAAGCACTGGATACCTCTACGGATAGACAACAGGTATATGAGAAAATCAAAAATATTGAAGATATAAGAAACACACCGAAGAACATTTTTTATGATGTATCCGCCGTAAGTTTCAATTCAGAATTGGATGATTTTGGTCCTGTTCCCTTTGAAAATGGGTTCCTATTTATATCGAATCGAAAAGGAGCTACAGGAAACAAGAAGTCAGCTTGGGATGGAAAAAGGTATCTAGATATTTTCTATGTAGATTCAGCCGATACGGTTTCCAATTTCTCTAAAAAATTGAATACTAATTTTCATGAAGGATCAGCCTCAATTACTGAAAATGGGGACATGATTGCTTTTACAAGGACTTCTAGAAAAGAGAAAGATGAAGCTGGAGTGAGTACTATTCAGATTTATATCTCTGAAAAAAATGACAAGGGAGAATGGGATAAACCGTATTCTTTTATATGGAATTCTGATGACTATTCAACGGGTCACCCATCCTTGACATTGGACGGGAGTCGTCTATATTTCGTTTCTGATAAAGAAGGAGGAATCGGGGGAACAGATATTTATTATTCTGATAGGTCAGGGGATTCATGGTCCTCACCAATTTTATTAGGGAAAGATGTAAATACAGAAATGGATGAAAAATTCCCTTTTATCAATAAGAAAAACCAATTATTTTTCTCCTCAAACGGTAGAGGTGGTTATGGTGGGTTAGATTTTTTTATGCAAGATATGAATCAGCCTACTCCAACGCCACATCATCTTAGGTATCCTTTAAATTCAAGTTTTGATGATTTCGGTGGAGGAGCCAATTCAACCGGAACAGCTTACATCTCTTCCAATAGAATCACCGAATTGGATTCTTCCATGAATGATAATATTTATGAGGTAGTCATCAATAAGTTTAAAGGTGTTGTGATTGATGCATTTACGCGTAAGCCTATTCCTAATGTAGGTGTTATGATAAATGATACAAGGATTACTACATCAGATTCTTCTGGATATTTTGAAATTGATAAACAATATTGGACAGAAAAAAGTCAACTGATCGCATCACTTTCTGGCTATACTGCAGATACATTAAGTGGAGTAGAAACGGCAAAATTTATTGATAAAAATGAATTGTGTGTCTTAGAAATTGCTCAGCCATATGTTGAAGGCTATGTAAAAGATACAGTATCGATGAAAGCTGTACGGGCTAGAATTACAATCACAGAGCGACATACTGGAGAAAAGTTTGAAGTGTATCCTGATTCCACAGGGTATTACCGATTTGCCGCAAAGCCTGAGACATTTTATGATATGATTGCTGAGAAGCCTAAGTTCTTTTCTAGAAGAGCCGCAGTAAATACCGCTAATAATATGGTGTCGGAAAGAAACTTTGATGTCCGAGAAATTCAAGGTCAGAGAATAAGAATCTATTATGATTATGATAGGGCATTTATCAGAGATGACGCCTCACATGCTTTAGATACAGTGGTACATGTACTCAGTTATAACCCAACAATAAAGATTGAACTCTCGGCACATACAGACAGTAGAGGATCAGAAAAGTATAATTTTAAGTTATCAGAAAGAAGAGCTCAGAAGGCTTATGAATATGTCGTTTCTAAAGGTATTTCACCAGAACGAATCACTTATAAAGGATATGGTATGACAAGACCTGTGGTGGATTGTTTTGATAAGGAATGTACAGAAGAAGAACATCAATTGAACCGAAGAACAGAGTTTTATGTCACAGGATATTTTGATGAAGAAGCTTATTATGGAGAGGATTATGATGAATTAGAAGGGAAAAACCAAGGCTTCTTAATGGTTGATACAGATGGTGAAATGATGCGTATCTCGAAAAGAAATATAACAGGTTCCTTAGCTACTTTAGAAGGTCAACTCTCTGGCTACGAAGTCACCATCAAAGATGATCAAGGAAAAATATTGAATACAAAAACCACAGGAAGTGATGGTGTTTTCAACATCACTGTTGAAGATAAATACAAATATTCAATTGAAGTTTCAAAAGACGGAGAAACGATCAAAAAGTTAATTGTCACCTCCAACAATTTTGATGAAAATAACACCTATGATGTTCTGCTTTACCTTTAATGTATAAAGGTCATTGACTCATTTTCTGAATCAATGACCTTATATTTTATTCATATGATTTTCTAAGCTTATCAGAGTGGAACTTTAATATTAAGGTTCCTTTTTTATTATATAATTCGACAGTTGCGGCATAACAACTACCTTCTTTTCTATATATGACTTTAGCAGTAGTAAATGTTTTAGAGTTGGTGATTTTGAATGCAGAAATAATATCTTCATTTTGATCACTAGAAACATCAGAAAGAAACTCCCAATTATATAACTTTACTTGATTTTTATATTCATCCATAAGTAAGAGATAACTCTCTTCAACTTGCAGGAATTTGATTTCATTATTAGAAATTTCATCGACCTCATCTACAAAAGTAGCAGTCGGTCGTTCCATGATATAGTATGGAGATTTTATATCAATGCTCTCTACACATTGGGAGAAAGCAGGTACACTAAAAAGTATCAAAGAGATATATAATAAAATAGATTTCATGAGATTTGATTTTTTAAAAGTATACCTTTAAATACGTTGATTCTCATTTTGTTGAGTAATAATTATTTATCGATTTCTATAAAAATCAGCTTATTCTATTTTTCAGCTCATTTACTCTGGGTTATACCAATTGTAATAATTATTAGAGTTATCATGCTCATATAAATCAGTTAAGAGCATAGACCAAACGTCTCTTCTGCCGATATAACTAGCTAAACCTGCGTAATAAAATCGATGTAGATTTTCCCTTTCATAAGCAATTTCTTTTTGAAGAGATTCAGGTAAAATACTAAGGTCTTCTTGTTGATCTAATAATCTTGGGAGGATATCTGTAATTACTGATTTTTTAACCCACCCATCATATTCTAAAATCGGGTGATTGTCAGTAACAGGGGCTGCATTTCTACTAAATACATGTAACCCATTTCTACCCATCACATAGGTGCTTAGAAATTGAGCTTCATTATGAATGCCAATTTCATCCAACGCCTGTTTTACTTCAGGGTAAGCCAAACGTTTTCTTATTTGTTCTAAGTCAATATTCAAAGGTTGCATTGAACCAATAACAAGCATTTCATGCATTTCTGTAGTCCATAAATTGGCGTAAGGGAACACATCAAGAATGGCCCTTACCATAGATGCAGAAGCTTCCTCCGTTTGTGTGGTTATCGGCCACCATTGTGCCATCATACCATTTTTTGATAATCGTTTTTTACATAATTCATAAAAATCTTTACTGTATAAATTATTAACACCAATAGCGGTTGGTGGAGGTGGTTCCAAAGTGATAAGGTCGTATACTCTATCTTCTTTCATTAATAGATGTCGACCATCTTGCACAAGAATTTCAATGGCTTTATTTTCTGATAACTGATAATTACCATTAAAATATTTGGTAGCTTCTACTACCTCAGGAAGAAGTTCTACCACTCGTCTTTCTTTTAATTCTGGAAATTGAAGAAGGGCTCCTGCAGTTATTCCAGTTCCCAGACCCACTACTAAAACAGATTCAGGTTTTCCATTAAATGTAATTAATGGGATAAGGGATTGAAGTCTCATGTAACGAAGTGAAGGAAAGACATCGCCCGTATTGGAAACACCTTGGATATATAAACGGTTAAATTTGCGGGTATCATCTCCTTCTTCAACGACGGCAACTGTATGTCCTATTCCTTCTTGGAAGAAAACGATATTACCACCTTCTTTTTGAAGGAGAAGATCAATAAATTTTGTTTTAGGTATAAAAAAGACGATAGATAGAAACAGGATTAAACTAGGTGTGAGTTTTCTTAACGATTCAACCTGATAAAATGCTACAAAAGAAACGCCTAAGGAAAGAACAAATAGAAGAAATAAACTATAAATAGTACCTAACGTCGGGAATAAAATAAAACCTGTAATTAAACTACCGAGTACTCCTCCAAACGTATTCCATGCCAATAACTTCCCACTATTCTCGGATATATTCTTTCCGTCTGATACTATTACTGAAATAATCGGAAATAAAGCACCCATACAGATAGTGGGTATTAAAATAAAATAGCAGCTAATAAATAAAAACCGCCCCATCATTAATGCCCCCTTAGTGTCAAATACGGAATACATATAATTACCAAATTGCTCTTGAATTGTAATTATATTTTGATCAATAAATAACACTGAGAGAAGTGTCACAAAAAGCCCCGAGAGAGTGATTGTACCAAAAGCAAACCAGAGGTTTTTTATTTTATTGACGTATTTCCCTGCAATGAAATTACCAATAGATAATCCTAAAAGGAATACACCCAACATAGTGGCAAAAGCATATGTTCTTGTATTTTGAAATTGAACTACTATTTGTCCCCACAGTATTTCTTGTGAAAGACCGATAAACCCAGCGAGACCATACAATAGGTATCCAATATGAAATTTCCCTAATGGAGCATGTGCTGCTTTTATATACGTTTCTTTTTTCGCCTTAAGAAATAAAAATATCGTAAAAGCACTTAGTAAAAGGTTGATAAACCCTGCAAATATGGCTGCACCGATCACACCAAATACAGGTATTATTAAAAAAGGAGTTGATAATGTTCCTACTATTGCTCCGGTGGTATTACTACCATAGAGGTAACCTATTTTCTTTCCCGTATTTTCTTCAGATGGTTTAGAGTATTTTAAAAGTGCTAAGAAAGTTCCACTCATAAAAAAGGCAGGGAGCGAAATGAGGAACCATGGAATCATATAAGCAAAAGCTCCCAAAGTATGTTCCATTTGAATGTATGTGGTCTCTCCATAAAAAAGAAGTAAGCTTATAGTAACCCCAAGAAACGCAGTCACTATTTCAAAAATAGCATAGTATAATAATGGAGAGTTATTCTTTTCTACATACTTCCCTAAGATATAATTCCCGATTCCTAAGCCAGTAAAGAAGCCACTGATAACGATAGAAGTGGAGTAAATATCCACACCGATAACAATGCCTAATTGTTTTACCCATAAGGTCTGAAATAAAAGAGAAGTGATTCCAGAAAGAAATAATAATAGAGAAAGTAATATTGTTCTTTGATATTGTTGTAGAGATCTGAGCATTAATTTTTGGGGTTCAATTGGAGATAGTGAAATAGTTTATTGATGTATTGCTTAATTAAATTAATAAGAAAATCATCCTTTTCCAATAGTATAATTTGTTGATTATAAGTAATAAATGTCAGTTATATTCTTTATGAAGTTTGTGATAAGATGATATGAATAGTACTCATTATAATTGATTGACGTTTTCATTGTGATATTAGTAGAAAAAGAAACTTTAATAATTCAACCATTAAAAAATCTCCTTTTATCTCATTAATTTATGTCATACTAAAACCCTTGAAATAAATAATTAATTACAACCCAAGAACAATAACTCAATTGAAAATGAATCTATTTAGAGCGAAACTATCTTTTATGTTCGCGTCTCTCTTTTTGATTTCAAGTATTGTTTTCAGTCAAAAGAAAAACAAAAAAGGAAAACAAGAGAAACCCAACATATTAGTAATGTGGGGAGATGATATCGGCTTATGGAATGTTAGTGCATATTCACATGGACAAATGGGCTATACTACTCCTGGTATAGATCGAATAGCTAATGAAGGAGTTTTATTTACAGATTATTATGGAGAGCAATCTTGTACTGCTGGAAGGTCTTCTTTTATTACCGGACAATCTGGATTAAGGACAGGAATGACAAAAGTAGGGATGCCTGGTTTTCCACAAGGACAGGCCGATGATGATCTAACGATTGCTGAAGCATTAAAAAACCATGGCTATATGACAGGTCAGTTTGGTAAAAACCATCTTGGAGATAGTGATGCAAGTTTACCAACAAAACACGGATTTGATGAATTTTATGGCTTCCTATATCACCTCAATGCAATGGAAGAGCCTGAATATGCGAATTACCCAAAGGACCCTGCCTACCTAAAAAAGTTTGGTCCAAGAGGCGTTTTAGATTGCACATCTGATGGCCCCGTAAATGATACTGGTCCCTTGACTGTAGAAAGAATTAAAACGATTGATGATGATTTAACAAAACGTACAAAAGCATTTATGGATAAAGCCATCGAACAAGATAAACCATTCTTTGTTTGGTGGAATGCAGCAAAGATGCACTTCAGAACACATATAAAAGAAGAATCCAATGGCCTTTCGAGAAGAGGGTTTTATAATGATGGAATGGTAGAGCATTCAAATCATATCGGTGAGCTACTCAAATACCTTGATGAAAAAGGCATTGCAGATAATACCATTGTTATCTATGGTACGGACAATGGTCCACAGACTAACTCTTGGCCTGATGGTGCAATTTCACCCTATCGAATGGAAAAGGAGACACAATATGAAGGAGCTTATCGAGTGCCATTTATGATCCGATGGACAGATGGAGGAATTACTGGAGGTAAAAAACTAGAAGGTATGGTGGCTCATCTCGATTGGTTACCTACTTTATTGGCAGCAGCCGGTGATACAGAAATCAAGGAAAAACTGCTCAAAGGAGATTATAAAGCCAATGGGAAAAACTTTAAAATTCATTTAGATGGATACAATATGTTGCCCTATCTACAAGGTAAGGTAGATGAATCTCCTCGTAAATGGTTTATTTACCATACTTCTGAAGCGGAACCTGTTGCCGTTCGTCAAGACATTGAAGGAAAAGAACAATTGATGTCTTTAAAGTGGGTATTTGGTGAACAAAGGGGAGTCAGTGGAGAGCTTTGGCAGGAACCTTTTACTTGGCTACGAATGCCTAAAGCTTTCGATCTAAAAATGGACCCATTTGAAAGGGCAGATTACGATTCTAATACTTATATGGATTGGTTTATCAATCAAATTCCATACATGTATGGAGCTATGGCCCATATGCAAGAGTATGTGATGACCTTTAAAGAATATCCTGCTTCGCAGAAACCAGGTTCATGGAAATTAAATGAGATCAAGCAAAAAAGTTATGAAATAGGTCCTGTAGGCCCTGGTGGCTCTACAAAATCAAAAGATTGATCAACTGATAAATATTCATAGACAATTTACATATATCCAAAAACAACAATTATTTTATTTAATCAATTAATTATGAGAAAGAACAGTATTAAAGTTCTACTCCTTTCTTTTATTACTCTACTGATTTGCAACTTCAATCTTTATGCTGAAAAGACAGAGAAGATTGAGAAAGACAAGCAACCAAATATTCTGGTCATGTGGGGTGACGATATTGGTCTTTACAATATCAGTTATTGGAATCGAGGATTGATGGGGTACTCTACTCCTAACATTGACAAAATTGCTAATGAAGGAATCGCCTTCACAGATTATTATGGAGAGCAGTCTTGTACAGCCGGGCGTTCTTCTTTTATCACAGGGCAATGTGGTTTACGTACAGGAATGACAAAAGTAGGTCTTCCCAAGGCTCCACAAGGGCAAGCAGCTGATGATATTACCATCGCAGAAGCTTTAAAAAACCTTGGTTATATGACCGGTCAGTTTGGTAAAAATCACTTAGGTGATAGTGATGCAAGTCTACCTACAAAACATGGTTTTGATGAGTTTTATGGCTTCTTATATCATCTAAATGCAATGCAAGAGCCAGAAGATGCAGACTACCCTAGAGATCCTGAATTCTTAAAGAAGTTTGGACCAAGAGGTGTTTTGGATTGTACTTCTGATGGCCCTGTAAATGATACAGGACCGTTGACAATTGAAAGAATGAAAACGGTTGATGATGAAGTGAATGCCAGAGCAAAGAAGTTTATCCAAAAAGCGGTCGATCAGAAGAAGCCGTTTTTCTGTTGGTGGAATGCTTCAAGAATGCACTTTATTACCCATGTCAAAAAGGAAAATAGAGGTATCTCCGGTCAAGGCTTTTATAATGATGCGATGATGGAACATGACCAACATGTTGGTGATATGCTCAATTTCTTAGAAGAGAAAGGGTTGACAGAAAATACTATTGTGATCTATGGTACAGACAATGGCCCTCACTATAATGCTTGGCCTGATGGTGCGATAACCCATTTCAGATCTGAAAAAGAGACCAATTGGGAAGGTGCCTATCGAGTTCCAACATTTATCCGTTGGCCTGCAAAGTTTAAAGGAGGACAGGTATTAAATGGATTGATAGCTCATTTAGATTGGTTCCCAACATTGTTGGCGGCTGCAGGTGATCCAGACATTAAAGATAAATTAATGAAAGGAGGTTACGCTGCCAATAATAAGAAGTTTAAAGTCCATTTAGATGGATACAATATGCTTCCATATTTAACTGGAGAAGTAAAAGAATCTCCACGTAATTTCTTTATCTATCAAAATGCGGATGCTCAAATTGTGGCTTTACGTTACGAACAAAGGAATTATGTCACAGGAAATTCCACATTTATGGCAGGAGGAGGTACAGGTGATACCCCTGGAACCTCTAAAGAAGGAATGTCTACCGCGTGGAAAATTGTATATGCAGAGCAAAGAGGAAAAACCATGGAGTTATGGGCAGAACCGTTTACTTGGCTTAGGATGCCAAAGATTTTCAATCTAAGGCGTGACCCATTTGAAAGGGCGGACCATAATTCAAATAACTACTGGACATGGTTTATCAATCACCCATTTGTTTTCTATGGAGGCAATGGGATAATCATGGAACATATTCAGTCGTACAAAGATTATCCACCTTCTCAACGACCTGGTTCATTTACCATGGATGGAGCATCAGAAATGGTGTACAAAAACTTTGGAATGGGACCTGGTGGTTCAACAGGGGAAGGAATTCAAAATAAATAATTAACTAAATGCCCCATTCGTAATAACGAGTGGGGCTACTATTGATTAATAAACAAAATGAGACCATTACTTCTTTTGACTTTTTCATTGATGACTTTTCATGTGCTTGGCCAGGCCTATTTGATTGGCTCACCCTTTGAAAAGGAGATGAAATCGGAATCTTCAGAGAAAAATGAAATGACCGCAGCTGTGCACCCTGCCTTTTTTAATTCCAATGATGTGATTGAGGAAGAAGGTGCTCCTGCTTTCTTAGGGGATTATATCAAAACATTTAATCAAGCAATTAACAATAAAGACATACAACAGCTTTCTAATTACTTTGATGGAGCACAACATCTCATCAATCACGAAGATCAATTAACAAAGTATATTGATAACTTTTTATGTGGATTTGAAGAGGAAAAAAAGTACAATGG
Organism: Flammeovirga agarivorans; assembly: GCF_012641475.1. Classification (NCBI taxonomy): domain Bacteria; kingdom Pseudomonadati; phylum Bacteroidota; class Cytophagia; order Cytophagales; family Flammeovirgaceae; genus Flammeovirga; species Flammeovirga agarivorans. Next base: position 817,653 of record NZ_JABAIL010000003.1, read on the forward strand.
GACGAAATGCATCACTCTTGAACAAGTAATGAAATCAGAAACCGTTTCACATAAGCTCTTGGGAGATAAAACATTAATTATCAAGCAAAAACTGAAAACTAAAGAAAAGAAAAATATAATGATCGAATTAGTACTTCAGCTTACGAGTACTAGTCCCAAGTTTATAGGAACGATGTAATGGAGATCAACCAAGAATATGATAGATCAAATTAAAGACTTACAAGAACGTATAAATGCCTCTATCATTGGACAAGAGGAATTGGTTGAATCTCTAATTATAGGTTTAATCACAGAAGGAAATATTTTATTGGAAGGCTTACCTGGAATGGCTAAAACGAGGGCAGTAAACACTTTAAGTAAAGTAATGGATATAGATATGAATCGTATTCAGTTTACGCCCGATTTATTACCTTCTGACATAACCGGTACTGAGATTTTCAACCCGGATGCGGAAGATGGTAATAGCTTCAGTTTTAAAAGAGGTCCCATTTTTACCAATCTTGTTTTGGCAGATGAAATCAATAGAGCTCCAGCCAAAGTACAATCAGCATTACTCGAAGCGATGGAGGAACATCAGGTAACTGTGGCTTCGAAAACATATAAGATAGATCCTTTTTTTATGGTTATTGCTACTCAAAACCCAATTGAACAAGAAGGTACTTATCCTTTGCCAGAGGCCCAATTGGATCGTTTTATGATGAAAATAGTGATTGAATACCTTACGACTGAACAAGAAGAAAAGATGTTGGAATTGGTGAGAGGAGAAGTTTCATCAGCATCAAAAAATTCCAAAGAACCTATTAATAAAAAAGTGATTTTTGATCTGAGAGATCAGTTGAATGCGATCAATGTTTCTGAAGCCATTAATAAATATATTGTTAGAATTATCGATGCTACGAGGTTTCCAGAAAAATACAATGAAGAGCTAAAGAAATACATCAATATTGGAGCCTCTCCTAGGGGAAGTATTGCCTTGGATAAAGCATCAAGATGTATGGCATTAATGAAAGGTAAAGATTATGTAGATACAGATGATGTTAGAGAAGTTTGTCATAGAATTCTAAGACATAGAGTTTCCTTAACCTATCAAGCCAATGCTGATAAAAAATCTGCAGATGAAATTATTAATGAACTACTAAAAGCAGTGCCTGTTTAAGCTTTGACAAAAATCAAATTAAACATACAAGATCTCTTAGAATTAGAAGGAATTACTGAGGGGACCGAATTTTTCAAAAATCAAAGAGTTACAGGATTACTCTCAGGTCGTCATGCTTCTATGTTAAGAGGACGGGGATTAGATTTTTCTGAAGTACGCAAATATGTTCTTGGAGATGATATTAGAAACATTGATTGGAAAGTAACTGCAAGAACAAGGGAAACACATACTAAGGTTTTTAGTGAAGAAAAGGAGAGGCCTCAGATGACTATCCTAGATCAAAGTTTATCCATGTTATTTGGAAGTACTGGCGATTTAAAAGCGAATATAGGTATTCAGTTAATGGCTATTCATGGATTTCGAGCTTTGAAAATGGGTGATCGTTTTGGTGGAATTATCTATAACGATCAGCAAAATCTTATTTTTAGACCTTCTCGAAGTAAAAACCTATTTCAAGCATTATTGGAACATGCTTTACAACTCAATCATGATTTAATAGAACAGAAAATCTCTAAAAATACATCATTTCATAAACTAGAAGAAGCATTATTTCAGATGCTGCAGATTGCCCATCATGACTTCATTATCAATGTTGTTACTGATATCACTTTGTTAACCGATCTTGGATTGGAGAGGCTAGGTACATTGGCACAAAGTAATAATGTGATAGTAACACACATTTATGATCCATTAGATGAATATTTGCCAGCTCAACGTATCCCGATGACAGACACTGCAGTACAGATTGATTGGGATATCACAAAAATGAAGCAGAAAGAGTTTTCTGAAAAGTATAAAGTAATGTATCATCAATTAGAAAAAAGATTGATGGATTATAGAATACCACTCATCAAATTTGATACAGTAAAGCCATTAAAAGTTCAAGTAAAAGAAGTTTTGAATGATCAATATCAAGGATAATATAGGAACAGTAATTCCACCTCCTTCCGTTCAATTTTCTTTTGATACGTTGGGGTGGAAAGTAGTAGGAGGAATAATATTGCTTTTGATAGTACTTCTAATATGGAAGTTATGGAAACATCATACTAAGAATTTATATCGAAAAGAGGCACTTCAACTTTTATATAAAATTGATCAAAATCAGGCGTCGCCAAATAATGTGTATGAGATCGACAAGTTATTAAGAATTACAGCCTATACAGCTTATCATGAAAATAGAATAAAGCAATTAGAAGGGAAAGAATGGAAACTTTTTTTAGACCAGAAAATAAAAAGAGATGTATTGAAAGATGATAAATTTTTGATGCTACAGCAATTCATCTTCTCAGAAAAACTTAATCCAGAAACGAAAGAAAATTTTAAAGACTATTATCAATATGCCGAATTTTGGATACGAAAACATGCACTTTGAATGGACTTATCCTTGGGTATTTACCTTTGTGATCATAGTTCCATTAGTGTATTGGATTTTACCTCCAATGCGGAAGAAAACTGCTGCTTTAGTTTTTCCATCTTTCTCTAGAGCAGTTCAGGTATCGGGTATTAACCCTAGAAAAAAATCAAAGGTCTCAAAAAAGAGTGTCTTCCAATGGTTTATTTTATTTCTTATCTATATCGGGATTTTAGTAGGTGCAGCTGGACCTAAGTTAGTCGGTCAACCTGAGAAGAAAATTAAGACTGCAAGAAGTTTTTTAATTACTGCTGACATGTCATTTAGTATGGACAATAAGGATTGGGTAGTAGAGAAACAACGACTTACCCGTTGGCATGCCGTACAAAAACTGATGACTGAGTTTATTAAAGGTCGTAAATCTGATCGAATGGGATTAGTCCTTTTTGCAACTCATCCCTACCTACAAGCACCACTTACAGAAGATTTACACTCAGTCATGTTTATGCTAAATGATGCAGAAGTGGGAATGGCAGGACAAATGACTGGTATTGGTGATGCTATTGGATACAGTATGAAAGTTTTTGAGCAGGATACCACTAAAGAAAAAGTGATTTTATTACTGACTGATGGTGTTGATAGTGGAAGAGGAACAAACCCTTTAGATGCAGCTGCTGTAGCAAAAAATGATAGTATTAAGATTTATACCCTAGGTATTGGTGATCCTACAGGAAGAGATAAGATAGACGAGAAGACGATGACTTACATTGCTGAGTCTACCGGAGGACAATACTTTAGAGCGATGGATGAAAAAGAATTGAAAAAAGCCTACAAAGCTTTAGATGATCTTGAACCCATTAAGTACGAGACCTCTACTTTAAAACCCGAAGTGTTACTTTATTTTTATCCAATAGCAGTATCAATTGTACTTTCTTTTCTTTTGATATTCTATTTAAACGTTGTCTCATTATTAAAATCGAAAACTAATGGATAACGAACAACTCATTACATATATCAATGATTTCCATTTTTTAAGGCCAAAATTCTTATGGTGTTTTGCTCCCTTGCTTTTTGTTTTTGTCTTGTATCTGATCAACTATAAAAGATCACTTTCATGGCAAAAATTAATACGAGAAGATTTGAGAAAAGTAATCATACTTGATCAACAATTGAGTAAGATCAATTTACCGGCATTTTTAATGTTCTTTAGCCTTTCATTACTTATTATTAGTGTTTCCGGCCCAACTTTTAAAAAGAAAAAGCTGCCTACGGTGATCAATAAAGCTGTTGTATGGGTTACTTTGGATTTGTCTCAAAGTATGATGACAAAAGATATTTCGCCAAATAGATTAGAGCGGGCTAAATTAAAAATCAGAGATTTATTTGCTGAAAAAATGAATACAAAAGTGGGATTAGTGGCCTACGCCGGTACGCCTCATGTCATTTTTCCACCTAGTTTGGATAAGGAAATTATGGTCCCTTATATGACGACAATTAAACCTCGAATTATGCCGGTGAAGGGAACAAACTATGAGTTGTTATTGTCATATATGGATACTTTAATTCAGAAGGAAATTGCTCCTCCAACTATAATTATTGTAACAGATGAAATCGATCAAAAAGTAAGTCGAGAAGTGGTCAAATTTGCAAATAAGACAAACTCTTGGGTACAAATATGGTTGGCGAGTTCATTTAATGGTGGTTTTGTACCTAATCCATACAATTCGAAAAAGCATTTAATTCATAATGGAAAAGAAGTTTTCTCAAAAGCTGATAGGAGTTTATTATCACAATTAGAGAAGAATGAAAGGATTTCAGTAGTTCCCATAACATTAGATAATAGTGATGTGGAAGTGCTAAAAAAACATATTGTGCAGCATCAAGTCATAAAAACTGAAGATGATAAGAAAGAGAGTGATTGGAGAGATGATGGGAAGCTATTGATTTATCCATTATTAATAATTACTCTTTTCTGGTTTAGGAAAGGATGGATGGTCAATTGGGGATTAATGCTACTCATTTTTCTAAGTGGCTGTAGTGAAAAATATGATAATTTATGGTATTCGAAAGATTATCAAGCCCAACAAAAAGAAAAAGAAGGTGACTATGAGAGTGCAGCAAAATTATATCAAGATCCTTCGCACAAAGCTTTTGCTTACTATAAAAGTGGAAACTATGAAGCCGCAGCAGAAAATTATGAATTAGATTCTACAGCAATATCTCAATATAATCTAGGGTTAATGTATGTGGAATTGGGGAATTATGAAATGGCACAGGCCGCTTTTAGGATTGCTTTAAAGAAAGATTCTACTTTATCGGTAGCTACTGTGTCTTTAAATAAAGTCATTAAAATAATTGAAAGTAATGTTGCCGATAAATCGGCTTTTAAGAATACTCAAAAAGATGTTCAACAGGCAGTGAAAGCCCTATCAGAAAAGGAACGAAAGCTTTCAGATCATGACTACAATAAGAAGAAGGATAAAGATGCAGATAGAGAAAAAGAAAAAGTAGTAGATCCTAAAAAGAGAAAATACAAAGAACAAGACTGGCCGAATCAGAATAAGAAAAAAGAGAAGGACATGAATCAAGTGAGTGCCGCAAGTATGGTGATGGAAAAAACAAATGCGGACCCTTCAGAATTTTTAAGAAAGAAGTTTATTCTTCAAAAAAGAAAGTATTACCCACACATAAAGAATCCAGAAAAAAAATGGTGAAGAAAATCTTAGTCATAGCATTTTGGTTTTTGTTCATCCAAGAAGGATTTTGCCAGAAACCATTTGCAAAAGTATATTTAAATAAAAAATATGTTTTTGTTCAACAACCTATTCAAGTAACTATCAAAGTGTATTCACCGACATGGTTTACTCAGGGTGTTGAATTTGGTGATCTCAAGGTCAAAGATGCTTTTATTATACCTTTTACTAATTCTGTTTCGGGTAACGAAGCTGTAGGAGGAAAGAACTATGCAGTGATCTCTCATTATTTCTTATTATTTCCATATAAAACAGGCGCATTAGAATTCCCTTCATTAACCATGACCGCATATGTTCCTCCTCCGGGAGATTATGAAGGAAAACCAACACCAGTGAAAACTAGGTCGATACAATTTAAAGCGAAAGCATTACCAAAATCAAAATATCCATCTTTTCTTGCGTCAAGGGTTTACTTACAAGATTATTGGAATAAAGACTTTAAAAAGCTAAAAGTAGGAGATGTTGTGGAAAGAACGGTAAAGGTAACCGCAGTAAAAACAATTGCTAATTTTATTCCTAATGTTACTATCGATTCTGTTACTTATGCTAAAAAGTATGCAAACAATAACCTAACGGATCAAAACATCAATTCTAAGAAGGAAACATTAATAAGCACACGTACAGAAACGTTCTCGTATCTATTTACAAAAGCAGGAGATTTTGAAATGCCTGGGGCAAGTATCTCCTACTTTAGCCCATATACAGGAGAGTATAAAACCATCAAGTCAGAACCCACCAAAATACATGTAGATACGACCTCAGATCTCGGAATAGTTGCTTCTATTGCCGATAGCCTTTCTATGTTAAATCAACCTATGGAAATAAATAAAGAACCTAAGAAGTCATTAAAAGAACAGGTGATTGAGTTCATTGTAACTTATAAATATAAATTAGGTATAGTTTTCCTTTTATTCATCACCTTTAGAAGAATCATTAAAGGTTTGCAAAGTGTATTTAATTACTATAGAAAAAGAAGAGAACAATACCTGCTTTCAGAAAAATATGCTTTTAAATTAGCGTTAAAGGAAGGAGGGAAAGAGAATATACCATCAAAATTAGATGGAACATATAGATGGTTATTACATCCAAAGTTGAATAAGATTTCGATAACTCAAACAAGTAAAGAAATTAATGATGAGGTGTCACACTCTTTTTTTATTCAATTATTTCATGATTTAAGTATCAGTAGTGGGAAATCAAAAATAATGAATTACAAAAAAAATATCATTGAACTAAGAAAGAAATTGATGAAAAGAAGTAAGTCTAAACCTTCGCATTTGAAAAAATGGTAGATATTCTTATTAGATTGAAAAACAGTCAACTATATTAATGATTCAAGAGTAAAAATTGAACAGATTTTTTTGTATAAAAGTTTCAAATAATTAGAATTAATTTCTATTTTTATGGATAATTACGTATTGATATTCTTTTAAACTGTTGTATCTCATTAAAGCACTCCAAATTGTTATCTTTTAGACCCACTAAATATTTTACGACTTAACTATATTATTTCTATTCATTCTAAAAGTGAAAGCTATTTGAGGGCTTAATGACCAAAAATTGCCCAAATGAAAAATTTATTAGCGACTTTATTTCTTACCTGTTACTGTGTATTCAATAATTCTTATGCCCGATTTGTTGAACAAGACACAGTAATTAATCACATTGATAAGACGATTACCATTGTAAGGGATGTAACCTTTAATGCAAATCAAGATGAAGATGGAAATACAATTCCCAATAACACTGAAAACTATATTATTTTTAATGTACCTGATGGTTACACTCTTGTTGTAGGAGAAAATGTTGAATTTGACATCCAAAAAACAGATACTGAAAAGCAATATGTTGAGATTATAGGAGACATGAAATTGTTGTCGGGTGCATCATTTATTGTTCGGAGAGAAGCATATTTCACTTTATATGGGTCTTTAACTGTTGAAGGTACGGGTAGTACTATTAAGGTGGAAGATCCCGGGCATATTTCTAAATCGTCTTACTTTTTAGTAACAGGAGACTTTAATAATAACACAAGTCCTGGCGGTAACACAACGATAGATATTGATCATAAAGGATCATTATTTATTATGGGTGATGCAACGGGAGACAATTCTACGCTTACTTTAGCGATCAGAAATGGGGATGAAACAGGCATAGGAGGAATACATGTTGATGGGGATGAAAATATTGATAACTTTCATGATTATAATAAAAAATCAGACGGTACTTTCCCTTCTGCACTAAACTCTAAAATCCAATCAGTCAATGATCTTCCTGTTGAGCTTATTGACTTTACAGCAAGTGTTATAAGCGATCAAGTAATCGTTTCTTGGTCAACAGCCACTGAATTAAATGCAGATTATTTTGATTTACAAAAATCAAATGATAAAGTGAATTGGGAATCACTAGAAAGAATATCCGCACAAGGTAATTCTACTCATGTGACTAATTATGAATATATAGATACCGACCCAGTAAACGGAGATTTTTATTATCGTTTAATTCAATATGATTTTGATGGTAAAAACGAAACGTTTGGACCAATTCATATTAATAATAGAATAAATGCTGAGCGTTTTAATGTCTCTGTTTATCCTAACCCTTCTACTTCAATTACTAGGCTGGATGTAAATAGGGTTGATCTAAATTCCATTATAAAGATTAACGTCTATGATAGTAAGGGTAAATTAGTTGGCGAGAAAGAACTTTCTGTTGGACAGTACAATTTTACTTTCAACCTAGATACAATTATAAAGTTGAACAAAGGAGTCTATTACCTTACTATTCAACAAGGCAAATTTATCGAAAAGAAGAAAGTAATCAGATATTAAGGTTTTGATTATAACATAATGCAGTAAGGGTAATATTCTTGATAGGAGTATTGCCCTTTTTCTTGTTTTCAAGAATATGATTTATATAACATTGTATTGTTAAAATTGAATATTTTAAATATTTCTGAACCAATACTACAATTAACTCAGTCCATTAATTTTTTGTTAATCTATATTTAATGCCTGTTTTGTAATTTCGATACTAAAGTACGATATAGGAATATATCAAGAATGTTATATCAGAATATTATGAGATGGGAACTTTTAAATTGTTTTTTACAAAGATTATAAAATTATTTTACTTCTTGTTTAAACTTCAAAAACTTTAAACACTACTTAACTATGAATGCTACTATATTGACAAGACTACTGACTTTATGTATCATTTTGCTATCCTCAAATATCTTTGCTGCTAATATCTCTTGGGATGGAGATGCTGGAGATGGGTTATGGTCAACAGCCTCTAATTGGGATGGAGATGCATTACCAGATAATGGTGATAATGTAACCCTAGATTGTAATTGTACAATTACGGTAAATGGAGATATTGAATATAAAAAATTAGCATTAGAAGCAGGTACTACACTACATTTTACAGCAAATTCTACTATTGATAAAGCAGATGAAACAACAATTGATGGTACCATGATTATTGATGCAATTGTCACTTTCCCTCAAGGTATAGAAGTAGAATTGACTGATGACGATGCCATATTACAAGTCAATGCATCTGGAGAAATCACTGATACTGGATTAGGTTTAGCTGAAAATTCGCGTATTGAGATAAAGGCTGAAGGTACGAATACAGGAGTTGATGAAGGTCCTTTTATTTATAATTATGGTGAAATGACTCTAAAAAAATTAGATATTGGTAAAGATGGAAATGGAGAGTTGTATAATTATTCTGACGGTATTATTAATGTAAGTGATGAATTACATGTTGATGGTGAATTATGTAATCAAGGTACATTAAATATTCATAATGAAGATGGAGATGCTAAATTTAAAGTACATGGAGCTACTATCTCTTGTGGTGGTCTAGTCAATGTTGATTTAGTTGAATTAGATGATAAGGAGGATAGACAAGCAAACTTATCAGATATCGTAATTAGTGATGGTAACGATTGTGAAGGTGGGGATAGTGATACTCCACAATACAAAGTAAAGGACGTTGATGGTATTCATACTTTTAATGAAGTTGTATTACTTGATGCTGGAAATAACACTTTCCAAATAGATCCTGAAAATGTATATTCTTGTAATAGAAATGCTGCTAATGAAGATTTGCCAGTAGAGTTAATTTATTTTGAAGCATATGAATATGAAAGTGCAGTTGAATTAATTTGGGAAACAGCTTCTGAAATTAATAACTCACACTTTGTGTTAGAAAAATCACAAGATAAAGTAAACTGGTATGAGATCACTCAGGTTCAGGGAATGGGTAATTCTAATATTGCAATGAATTATAGTTTTATGGATGAAAATCCTTATCCTGGAGTTTCCTATTATCGTTTAACACAAGTTGATTTTGATGGAAAATATGAAATGTTTGAGCCAATTATGTACAAGAATGGTGAAGAAGTGATTACTAATATTCTTGCGTTTCCAATTCCATCAGAAAAAATTGTAACCATTACATCCACACAAGATATTTTAAAAGAAAGAATTCAAATCTTTAATTCTATTGGGGTATCAGTTCAGCATTTGGTTAATATTGAATCAATGGAAACAAAGCATATTCAGTTAAATATAGAAGAACTGAAGCAAGGTGTTTATTATTTTAAAACGCAAGAACAGATTATCCGATTTGTAAAAAATTAGACTTAATGTCGATAATATAAAAAGGAGTATAGACTTTATTGTTTATACTCCTTTTCTGTTTCTTCTATATACCTAAAAATACTTTTCCGATATTATCAATCAAATCTGAAGTGGTCATGGCTTCAACACTTTTATCTATTGCAGTATAATCTCCAGCTTTACCATGTATGTAAACACCAAGAATGGCAGCTTCTTGAGGAGTGTAAGATTGGGCCAATAACCCGCTGATGATACCCAATAATGCGTCTCCACTACCACCTTTTGCCATACCTGGATTACCTGTAGAATTAAAGTGAATGTGTCCATTAGGTAAGCATATAGCAGTATTCGCACCTTTCAATACGATAATTACTTTTCTTTCTTGTGCCATTTTGGATGCAGCTTCCAAGCGATCAAAAGAATTGATAAAATGTATATCAGTAAGCCTTTCGAACTCTCCCACATGAGGGGTTAAAATGGAATTTTCTGGTAAAAAATCCCACCATTCTTCGTTTTCAGCAAGCATATTTAAAGCATCTGCATCAATAACAACAGGCACTTTTGCATCTTCTAAAATCGATCGGATGGCTTTTGCAGTTTGTTCATGTCTTCCAATACCAGGACCAATTCCGATTGCACTAAATGGAGACAATAAGGTTGAGGCAACAATATGGTTTCTTGACGGATCAGCGATACACATAGCTTCCGGACAAGTTGCTTGCATTATTTCATAACCACAGGCAGGGACTATTACAGTAGTTTTTCCACTTCCTGATCGTAAGGCTGCTTTAGTGGAAAGCTGAACAGCACCAATCATTCCTTTAGATCCTCCAATAAGTAAAAGATGACCATATTTTCCTTTATGATCAAATCGTTTTCTTGGTTTGTATATTCCTTGAACGGTCTGAGAAGTGGTAAAGAAATAGGGAGTAGTGGTCGTACTATGATACCCTTTATGTAAGCCAATAGGAACAATATGCAGCTCACCCACATTCTTTTCGTTCTCAGGGAAAAGCATTGATAGTTTAGGGATTTCAATACTTAATGTTATATCAGCATTAATGATACTCTGGAAATGCGTAGAGTAATGATCTGTATATAAACCGGATGCTATATCAACAGAAATCACTGGATTATGTGAGGCATTGATCCGTTCAATTACTTGTAATGTAGTACCTTTTGGAGGCCTTGAAATACCGGAACCAAAGATACAATCAATAATGACTGTTTCGTCTGAAAAATGGGGGATGTCCTCAACTTCTCGTATGTCTTCACAAGAAATTTTCTTAGGTAATCGTTCTAGGTTTTCTTTGAAATCATCGGATGGGTGATCACCAAAATGTACAATATAACATTTCAAATTGTAGCCTTGTTGATGAAGAAGTCGGGCCATTACTAAACCGTCTCCACCATTATTTCCAATACCACAAACGATAGTAATATCTCTATAGCGATCTAGGTTTTCTTCGTACCATTCTGTGAGAGCAGTTGCGGCGCGTTCCATCAGGTCGATTCCTGCAATTGGCTCATTTTCAATAGTATATTTGTCCCAATCTCTAATCTGCTGTGCCGTATATAGTTTCATGTGTTATTGCTTACTTTATTATTAAATAAGTTAACAAAATATCTATATAAAATCACTTAAATAGAAAGAGAAAATATATTTAAAATTGTATTTTTATCCATAGAATGATTTTATACTTACCCATTACTTATTATCCCAATGTTTGATATCAAAATGACCTTTTTTAGGTAGTTATTGGTCTTTTTGGGAAAATAAATATCACGTTGTGTGCGTATAAAAGATTATATATAAAATTTACTTACTAATCTTCTTATGAAACGAATTGCAGTATTACTATTATTATTTGTATCACAGTTTACATTTGCACAAGATAAAGTGGCAGTTTTTGATATGGATGGCACATTAATATCAGAAGAGCCTGCTTATGCTATGGCAATATTTGCTAAAGAATACGGACAAAACCAAATAGAAACAGTCAACGATTTAGTGAATGAACTAAAAGCATTGACGAAAAATCCAAGGTATGATAAAATGCTAAAAAGCTTTATGAAAACTGACCCGATTAAAGTATATCCTCAAATGATGGATGTAGTGGACAGTTTAAAAGCTGAAGGATATAAATTAGTAATTTGTACTGGTTCCGAAGTTCGCTTTGCCGAAGCGGTTAATAAGAAATACTTTAACAATAAGTTTGATGTTGTTATTGGTTCTGAATTTAGAGCAGAGAAATTAAAACCTACAAATAGCAGCATTAATGATAAAGAAGGTAAAATAGATAACCTGAAGTCAAATGGAATAACACCAACAATTGTATATGGTAATTCTCATGGTGATTTCCCTATGATGAAATGGGTAGGAAATGGTGTCTTAGTTATTCATGATGATAAAGCTTCAGGAGAATATGATAAACCTGAACAATACATTAAAGAATGTAATGAGCTAGGTTTTAAGACCATCAAAATTAGTGATTGGAATTTATCTGAAAATCCATCATGGAAGACTAAATAATATCAATATATATATTATGTAGCTAGAGAGCTATCACTAACTATTTTGCAGTTTGTGATAGCTCTTCTCTTTTTTTACTGAATTGAAAAAGTTGGAGGAGAACAATACATAGAAGTAATCCTGCAATCATAAACGTCCAAGTATAATTGTATCCAAATATATTTACTGATTGCATACCCAAATTGTGTCCCACTAAATGTGAAATAGAGAAAGCAATAGTGTATAACGCCATATAATCTCCTTGATACTTACCCGATGCTCTACTCATTGCCTCAGCATTTGAAAGAGGGAACATCAGCATTTCCCCTAATGTGAGTAACATCATACCAATGAATAATACCCACAAATCATGTCCAACGATCAATAAGATATAACTTAAAAGCACTAATACAATAGAGCTCATCATGATCTGCATCGTTGAGTATTTCTTCTGTTTTTCTACCCAATGTATTAGAGGCATCTCCAATAAGAAAATTACAAAACCATTACTCGATAGTAGTAATCCAATTACGGCTTCATTTAGCTCATGGACCTCTTTGTAAAATAAAGGTACAGTACTGAAATATTGCATAAAAATTACCCCAAAAAATACCATCGAAAGGATAAATAGTAAGTAAGGGAAATCTCTGTAGGGAGACTGACTTTTCTTATTTTCCTCAAGTGAATCATCATTCTCTTCAACTATCTTTTTCTTTGGTTGAATGGCTAAAACGAAAATAAGTAAAGCTAAGATACAGCTTACGCCATCAACCCAGAATAATGATGTATATCCCCAAGTCGCTATCAATAATCCTCCAGTGGCAGGACCGGCCGAAAAACCAAGATTAATGGCCAATCGGATCAATGTGATAGATTTAGTTCTATTCTTTTCACTACTATATTGTCTTATGGCCACAAAAATTGGAGGTCTAAGAATATCAGTGAACAAAGTCACTAAAAAGAATCCCCCACATATCTCGTAAAAGGTATCTAATTCTTTTAGAAGGATTAAGCCAATACCCGAAGTGAATAAACTGAAAATAATAATAGGGTAGAAACCAAATTTATCTGTGAGTTTACCACCTAGCCATGAGCCAATTAATGACCCTACACCAAATGAAGACATGACCCATCCAATCTCAGCCAGTGTAAACCCTTTTGCATCAGCTAAATAAATAGATAAAAAAGGAATCACCATGGCTCCAATTCTATTTATTAAAGAGACAACCGAAAGTACCCATATTTCTCGGCTTAAGCCTTGGTATATACTAATGAAGTTATTGAAAGCTAATCTGATGGAAGTGTTCATTTAGAAGTAAAGTTAGGTTTATTGAAGTGTTGCAAGTTAGTTATTAAATAATAAAAAAAGGTAACCTTTTGATGAAGTTACCTTTAATTTTGTATTATCTATTACATTTAGTTTACAAGTTCAGCGTCAGAAGGATACCACTTGTTATCAAACCATGGTTCTAAAGGTCCATATAGTCTGAAAATAGTATTCCAGCCTTTAGAAGGATTAGTTTGAATCCAATTGTTCTCCATTCCTTTAGGTGCTTTTGGGCCAATAAAAATATCCCAAGAGCCATCTTTATTTTGAACTAGACCTTTTTGGTTACTATCAATTCCAGGAAACTGTTGGTCTGTTTGTAACATAGATCTGGTCTGATTATCATAGATAGTGAATGACCAGAAATCTTTCATTGGAGGATTGGCAGGTACATGGAATTTATAGGTCTTGCTTCCATCAAATACATTTCCATTTTTATCGCTGTAAGCAATAGAGTATTGAGAGCCTTTGCCAATAATTTTCATCGACATTGCAGGGGTTATACCAGTAGCATAAAAATGGAAAGCACTTCTAGCATCCAAAAGCCTTGCTCCATTATGTTCAAACAAATAGCTTTTATAAGCCAAAGGATTTAACCATTGAGTATTTGGAAATTTATATAAATACTCACTTCGAGGTTTTGCCATTTCAGTTCTTACAATAGCACTACCAATTTTAGAAGCGTCTTCTAAAATTTTTTTCATTCTTGCATCAGGAGCAAATGTCTTCCCTTTTTCAATCCCGATTGCGGCAAGTGAACCTAAAAGTTCTGGATTTTCTGCAGCAGTAGGTTCAGATTGAACGACAGCGTTTATCTCTTCATAAATTTTTTCATCCATTCTATGAATGGTATTAAAGCTTTTTCCTGAAACATTCACAAAATTCATTTTAGGAGGGTTTTTCTTTTGTGAAAGTGGATAAACTTTATAAGTTTCCTTTGTTGCATTTACGGCCGGCAATGGGCTTCCATCTTTTTGAAAACCTCTCCATATAACCCAATGCCCATAAGTATTTGTCTTTACGACATGATAGCCTCTTGGTACTTTACCATTATAATTAGGTGGAAGTATTAAGAATTTACCTCCTTTAGATTTATCAGGACCTAAACGACCAAAGTCCGCTACATATTTAAAATAATGATCATCAATAATACCCAAAACGTCGGGTGGAGTTTCAATGACCATAGGTTCATCGCCTAACTCTAACCATGACATCATATACACTGATGTAGTGTTGGCTGTCAAGAACAAAGCTTTTGAATCCATTAATCCTTCGAACAAAAGAACAGTTTCATTGGCAGGGCCAAAAGATAAAATTCCCTGTTTCATAGCTTCCATAGAGGCGATTTGAATCCCTTTAGTGTAAGCATCAACTGCATTATGTAAGTCGATATAATCGTAAACTTTGTCAACAGTTTCTGGTAAAGGAACGCCATCAAAGAATTTTAAATCTCCAAGTTGTGAAGAGTGAATGACGTTGGGGCTTTCAATTCCTTCAGGAATTGGTGTTGTCATTTTCATAGAAAAGACTTCTTTTGCCTTAACTTCATTTTCTTTTTTGGGTGATGTAGAAGTTTGGCAGGCACCGAATAAAGTGCCTGCTAAGAGTACCGTGAGTAATCTTTTAGCTTGCATGTAAAAATGGTATAGATTGTTCAGTATATCTATACAATTTAAACAGAAATGCAGGAATAATCTAATTAAAAAGTTGGCTTATTCTATTCTTCTCTAATAAAAATGAAGACCACATATCATCTACCACTTCTTTTGCTGTAATGATATTATCTATCTGTGCTGAGATCTGTCCTATTTCTATCTCACCTTCTACTAAATCTCCCTCGAAAATACCTCTTTTTGATCTTCTTTTACCCAATATTTCAGATAGCTCATCTTTATTTGCACCTCTTGCTTCAGCATCGGCTACTTTCTGATAGAATTCATTTTTTATTAATCGAACAGCAACTAAATCTTTTAAAGTAAGGATGGTATCTCCTTCTTGTGCGTCTACTATCTTATTCTTGAAATTATCATGAGCGGAAGATTCCTTTGTAATTGCAAAGCGAGAGCCTACTTGAACACCCTCGGCACCCAAAGCAAATGCGGCCAACATCGATTTACCAGAACCTATTCCACCTGCGGCGATGACTGGGATGGATAATTTTTCAGCAATCGGAGGGATGAGGCAAAGCGTAGTTGTTTCTTCCTTACCATTATGTCCACCTGCTTCAAAGCCTTCCGCTACAATAGCATCAACACCCGCTTCCTGAGACTTCAATGCAAATTTTAAGGAGGAGACCACTTGAGCTACTTTAATTCCATTTTCCTTTAAAAATGCGGTATACTTTTTAGGGCTACCTGCTGAAGTAAAAACAATGGGAACTTTCTCATCAATAATAATTTCCATTAATCTGTCTACTTCAGGGTAGAATAAAGGGATATTGACACCAAAAGGTTTATCAGTAGCTGCTTTACACTTCTGAACATGTTCTAAAAAAGTTTCAGGATGCATCGAACCTGCACCAATAAGACCTAAGCCTCCAGCATTACTAACTGCTGATGCAAGTTTCCAACCACTGCACCATACCATTCCACCTGAGATAATAGGATATTTAATATCGAATAGTTGGCAAATTCTGTTGTCTGTTGTCATAACTTTATGTGTTTATACGAGTAGTGAAGTTACTTATTACCTACTAAAAAACTATGAGAGACTGAAAAAAATGAAGTATAGTTTTTTAAGTATTTCTCAAAGGCGAATGTTGAAATAGTATTTAAAATAACAAAGAATAATTATCAATAAATATGATGATTCCTAATTGTTTGGTGAGGGATCATATGGCAGTAAAAACACTGATTATATCAATTTTCATCACTTTTAGCCACTATAAATGTTGAAATTAAGTCTATTATCAAATGAAAAAATAAACTACGCATCAACTTTCTATTTATGCGTCAGGATGTTAAAAAGAGTAAATTTATACTACTACTTTAATTGACGTCTATTAAAAGTGTGTGATTAATTTTGAAGTATATAAAAAGTAGAAAACAATGAGTAATTGCAGTAGATAATTCTTAGTAATCGGTCTAGGTTGATAATAAATTTCAAAAACAAGCCGATGAACGGTGTAAATATTTTTTAAGACTGTAAAGTAAAATGAAAGAATTATCTACTATGAAAGAAAGTAGCTCAAAAGAAAGAGGATACCTGATATCCTATTGGGCAAATTTTCTGAAAAACAATCTAACTAACCTCTTTATAATGTGTTTATTGATGTATTCTCAAAACATCATAGCACAGAATTATGGTATTGAGGTCGATAATGGAAATGCAACGATCTATTTTGAAGATCAACCTGGATGGACAGGGGGATGGAATTATATCTGTCTTGGAGCAAACTGTACTTCGGGAGAAAAAGTGGGGAATAGATGGGAGAGGCCAGTTACTGGAATTACTGTTGGTAATACTTACTCTATTCAATTAAAAATTGCTACCTCAAATGGACAATATATCTCTGATCTTTATGATGTGGTAGCAACATTAAAAGGAGATTCTCCTCAACCAGATCCAGACCCTGATCCATTGCCTACTTGTTCTGATGGAATCCAAAATGGAGAGGAAACAGGTGTCGATTGTGGTGGTACTTGTGAACCATGTGAAGTGGTTTCTCCTCCACCAACTTCATCAAGATTTATTGAGGCTGAAGGTGGAGAATTAATTGGAAGTGCATCAAGATATACAGACGGTTCAGCGTCAAATGGTCAAGGAGTAGCCTATATTTCTGCTCAAGGAGCTGGTTTTAGATTACCCAATGTGCCATCAGCTTCAAGTGTTGAAATTATTTACGCTTCAGAACTTAGTGGTGAAATATCAATTTTTATCAATAATGAAGATGCAGGAAATATCGCCTTTAATTCAACAGGAGCTTGGGTGGGTACGTACCAATCTGTAAGCAAAACTATTGATATTCAAGAAGGTGATACTTTTGAAGTGAAGTTTCAATCGGGTGATGCCGCTTTAAATATTGATCAAGTTAAATTTATTGGGGAGCCATCACCTTGTAGTGGCTTAAACAACCCATTAAATGTTTATACAGGCGTTTCTACTATCAATGAAACGTCAAGTGGAGCCTTGGATGGGTCGGTAACTTTCACTTTCAATAACGTTGAGAATGATTATGACTCACTTATGATCTTGTTTGATAATGACTCTTTTAGTGTTGCATTGACGGATCAATCTTTTACAATTAATAATAAAGCTGAAGGGAGTTATCCAGTAGCTCTAAAATGGTCCAATGGTGATTGTATCGAAGAAATAGGTACAGTGACAATAGGTTCTTGTGAAAATAACATCAAAGATGGAAATGAAATAGAAACAGATTGTGGCGGAGTTTGTCCTGACTGTCCAGATCAACCAGTTCCAACTTTTGAAGATTTGGTCATCTCAGTATCATCTTCTCCAACTGTTGGAGAATATTTAGTAGCAAAATATGGTGATCAACCAGCTAAAGCCATTTATACTTGGGATAATGATACCAACGAATTTAGTAGTTGTACTGGAGGTTGTATTCAAAGTTGGCCTGCAGTAGTAACAGATGCAAAAGTGAATTTAATTCTTCCACAAACTTTACCAAATGGTCTTGTAGGAGATTTCGGTTTAAGTGGTACTTGTGATGGTGAGTTACAACTTACATTTAATAATAAACCTTTATATTATTTCTCTGGAGACAATAACACAAATGATATCAATGGTGAAGCATCAGGTGGTGTTTGGTGGCTTGTGAAAGAAGAACCACAAATTGATTTTTGTGCAGATGGTGTTCAAAATAATGGAGAATCAGGCATCGATTGTGGTGGTGATTGTGCTCCATGTGCACCTATAGTTGGAGGTGAAGGAACATGTGGTGACTTTGGTTTGACTATTATCGATGGGCAAGGCTATTTATATTATAATGAAGAACTAGGTTCAGCACTTTATTTATGCTTAAACGGTGGATGTTATCCTCCTGATGTACAAGAAGACGGTTATTATAAAAGAGCGGTGAATGTACAATCTGGAGTTGATTATACGATAAAGGTGCAAGGAAGTAATGAGCAGGAAAAAGTAGCTCAAGTAGGTTTGTGTTATTTCGTACCTACTTGTAATGATGGCATCCAAAACGGTGATGAAACAGGTGTCGATTGCGGTGGTTCATCTTGTAATGCATGCCCAACTTGTTCTGATGGAATCCAAAATGGAGAGGAAACAGGTGTTGATTGTGGTGGCCCTGATTGCCAATCTTGTGAAACCATTTGTAATGGAACACCGAATCCATTTGCAACGATAACTAAACAAAATGAGACATTTGAAAACGAAGTAGATGGTATCATTACGCTTTCTTTTGATGATGTTGAAGGAAGAGAAGTCATCGAAGTATCGTTAGATGGTGGTGTGACATATCCTTTTAGTGAGAATGATGATTTGAAATGGTTAACCATAACAGGTTTATCACCACAAGAATATCATGTTTTTGTGAGATGGGAAGGAGGTGATTGTCCGATGGATCTAGGCTATGTGACGATTCAAGAAGGAGGTCCACTTCCAACATGTTCTGATGGAATCAGAAACCAAGGAGAAACTAGAGTAGACTGTGGAGGTCCATGTGCTCCATGTGAAGAAGACCCTTGTGGAGAAGTACCATTAGTACTTTATCCAACACCTGCACTTCAAACTCCTATTCAAGGAAGCCCTGCTAAAGAACATGGTTGGTCATTTGATTTAAGTGAAGACTTAACGGAGGTATCTGTTGCTATTGGAGGCGGAGTTGCTGACCAAATGCAGACGAATACGGGTACTTTTGAAATGCATTGTTCATGTAATCAAGTAACTTTCTATACTGCTGAACTAGGAGATAATCTTCAAGCTTCAGTACCTCAAGAATGTGTGGATGCAGGAGATTATTATTACTTCTTTAGATACAAGCGTAATACAACTATGAATACATATGACCCAGCCGATATTTGGGTATACTCTGGTTTATTTACAACAAAAGGAGAAAGAATAGATCCTGATAACAGACCAACAATTGTAACAAAAGGAGCAAGCTGGATGAGATTTAGGCATCCTCACCCTCAAGATGGTATTACGGAAGCGATTTTTGATGCTTCTCATAATGGCTCTTTATTAAGAACGTTAGACCGTTATGAAACGGAAGTGACAGATGGATCGGATAATATTCGCTTTGAGCAATTCTTGTACTCAACAAAAGATTATACAATTAGACATAAAGATCAGGGAAACCTTCCAGATAAAGATAAATTGATTTGGGAAGGAGGTAACAGAATACCTGTGCGTCGTATGGAATTCCTTGCAAAAGGTGGAGCATCTACACCTTCTTACGCAGCATACATTGCACCTGGAGGAGCTACCTATGATGAAGGCGGTGACTTATATCCATGGTCGGATATTGCAACTGTTAACTACGGTAATATCATTTCTTATGAGATCACTGCCGTAACAGCATTAGTAGATGGTGTACCTTGGAGTAAAGGAGCACAACATTATAACACTTTCCAAAATTATGTAGTAGGGCAAGGGTTTAACACTTTTGGAGATCCCCGACTGGCAATGGCTGGTAGAGCATCTAGTAATATGATTCTTTCAGGATCAGGACAATTTACTAAAGAAGAACAGGATGCAGTATTTACACAACACCTCATCACTTTAGAAGATGACGATGACGTAGATGATTTCCTCGAGGGGCATCATTTATTCCATGGTGTTAGACATAGAGGACAAGGAGACGGACAGCAAGACAATAGAGTATTAGGTGAAATTAATATTGGTTCGACTACTTGTGGTAGTTGTCACTTTAGAGATGGTAGAGGTTCAGAAGTAGTGAGTACACCGAAAGGTAACCTTTTACCTCCACCAGTTTATGGAGTTGGTCTGTTACAATGGATTGCTGGAGCAGAAGTTGGTTTAACTTGGGACGGTTCAGTACCTACTGTAGAAGAACAAACTGTAAATGCATTATTGAATGATCATGGTATTGATGCATCAGATGCTAACCAAATCACTCAAGAAGATGTAGACTTATTAGTAGCCTACACTAAATTTTTAACGGTACCAACTAGATCGAAGGGAGTATATGATGATCCACAAGTGGGAATTGGTCATGTGAAATTCTCGGAAATTGGTTGTGCTACTTGTCACTCTGAAACCCAACGTACAAGAAATGATGCTCCAAAAGAGTTCAGAAATATTACGCTAAGACCTTACACTGATATGAAACTTCATGATATCGGTACTGGAAACAGCTATAGAACACCAGCACTTTGGGGACTGTATTACAATAAACAATTATTAGATCGAAATGGTAAAGCTCTATTATTTATGCACAATGGTTCTGCTACTTCGGTAGATCAGGCAATTATGCAACATGGTGGGGAGGCCGCTGGATCTAGAGCAGCATATGAAGAGTTGACTGCAGAAGAAAAAGAAGCAGTCATCAAATTTGTTGAATCTTTATAATACCATCAAAATGAAAAAAATATTTTATATATCAATAGTATTAATTCTATCAGCATTTACATCAGCTTTAGCACAGCAAGATGTAGCGTCAATAACAGTAAAATGTCCACCTTGTAGACCTATTGCAAGCTGTGACCAATGTTTTGAAAATCAAACAGCTGCAGATGAAGCCTGTGGTTCTTCTGCAAGAACAATAGGAACATCTCTTGAGAGTGAATTGTCTGATTATTCTATTAACGTATTTCCCAACCCAAGTAAACAAGGGAAGTTTACGGTTGAGTCAATAAATAATTTAGAGGGACATGTTCAATTATTCTCACCAGTAGGTGATCTTATTGAGGAATTTGATGTTAGTGATCAAAAAATGTTTAACGTCGGAACTACTCAAAGTCTACCTTCTGGAGTGTATATTATGACATATACCGATAAAGAAGGGAATACAGTAACAAAGAAATTAGTCGTTAGTTTCTAATTTATTATATCAATGTAAAAGTCATCATAAATTCATTTTTATGGTGACTTTTTTAATGAAAAAAAGAGCCAGAAAGTAGGACCTTCTGACTCTTTACCACTTATTTTGACAAATTCTTTTTAGTAGAAAATGAAATGAACTGGGTTGACTCCTGCAGGAATTTCAGCTTTTTCATCTCCACTTTCATTATATATTTTACATTTTCCTGGATTTTCATAATCAGGAGTTAATGCTACATAGATGTCGTTTGTAGAAGGATTTTGTGCAACACCTGTAATCGCTGCTTCTTCGATTAATGTATCTACATTTTTACTTGCAGTATTGATTACTACAATTTCACCAGAACCAATAGCTAAGATTTCATCAGCATTAGTAGTTGGTTGAATATTACCTTCATTTGTGATACCAGGGTAGTTAACAAAATTTGAATAAGAAAGGCCGTTTACATCAATTTTTGCAATACCTAATTTTGCTGTGTCAAAACTTGGAGACCAATCAGGGTTATAGCCATTACCTAAAGATACCCAGATCTCATTATTTTGATATACAAAGTGTTGTGGATGAACTCCAACATCGATACTTCCTACTTTTTCAAGATCAGATGTATTGTAAACTTCCACTTCAGTAGTATTACTAGCAGCAACTAAGATCTTTCCATCTACCACTGCAATACCTTCTGGATTTGAACCTACTGAAAATGAATTTTCAATTGAACCTGTTGATAAGTTTACAACATGTACTTTAGGATCATTATAGCTGAAATCTGACTGTACAGGTCCCCATTGAGTAACATAAGCATAGTTGCCATCAAAGGCAGCATATCTAGGAGTTTCGACTCCTGAGTTGATTACATGGATTTTTTCTAATGTTTTTGTGTTTGCAATGATAATTTGCTCGCTAACTGAAGTAGTGATCACCGTTAACTCACCATTTGAAGTAAATCCTTCAACATGTCCACCAATGATCTCACCGTTTTGATCTTTGTAAGCTTGTTGAGAAACAGTTACGCTATCATCACCAAAAATGGATGCGCCCATGATTGAAGTAGTATTAGGCTTACCAAATTGACCATATGAGTTCAATTGGAAACCTTCTGAACCAGGAACATAAGGAGTTGACTCTTTATCCTCAACACATGATGAAAAAATTACTGCAATAAATGCAAAGATTAGCTGAAATTTGTAAAACTTTTTCATGTCGTTTTTAAAAATTGAAATTTGCTTTGAACATATAATTAATACCCGGCATAGGGTATTCTTCATAGTTCTGGTATTCTGAATTAGTTATATTATTCACTTTAGCAGTCAATAAAATTCTGCTATTGTTTATTTTGAACCATTTGCTTAATCCAACATTAAGGAGTTGGTAAGCGTCAAGGTTGTAGTAATCATTTGCTGTGGTTCTCTTACCAACGAAATTACCATCAATATTAAGAGACCAAGTTGCTATACCTAAGTTGATGTAGGACCTAATAAGGTTTTTAGGTACATACATAAGTTGTTTGTCTTTGTCTAAGTTCTGAGCATCAGTGAAAGAGTATGCTGCTCCAAACTTCCATTTTAATAGTTGTTTTGAATACTGATTTCCAATATCTGCACTTACTTCTACACCCCTAGAATATGTTTCTTTTACGTTGGCAGCATATGTAGGATTTCCTGGAATCCATAAGATTTTATTAAAAGTTCTAAGATAAAATCCCGTAACTGATGTATTGAATGTTAGATGGTTGTTGCTTTTTGTATAGTCAAAACCTAAATCAACATTATATCCATCTTCTGGTTTAATGTCTGGGTTAGCTTTTTCTCCCCAATACCTTTCGTTGAGGGTAGGGACTCTATAACTTCTTCCAGCCGAACTTTTTATTTTTAAAGATTGACTCCCATCTTCTAATGCGATATAAGATAAATTCAGTGAGGGTGTAAATGGAGCAGAGTATCCAGTAACGACTGTTTGTCGTAATGTGGTAGATACATTAAAACGATTGGTGACATCCCATCTAAGGGCTGCAAAAACGGACCCTCTAAATTCCTCTGTGTCGGCAGCGTAGGCATAAACATCTGGCCAAATGTTCATTAGAGTCAAACCAGTTTGTAATGTTAAACTGTTGGTTAATGATGTTTCACCTCTATAATCTCCCTGAACTCTTTGTGTGGCAATTTGGCTTCCACCGTTTAATAATTCATCCTGAATATAGGCGACACTTGCAGTATGTGTCCATTTATCATTTTTCACTTTGTAATTTACAACTCCTCTGAAATTTGTATTTTCAGTAGAGTCATAAGTACTCGGCTTCATGTTATTGCCCATGATTGGTTGAATACCCCTTTGATCTTGTGTATACCATAGATTAACGGACCATTCTTCGTTTTCATTTGGTTTAAAATGAGTTTCATGAAGAATTCCTGCATGCCAAAAACCAGCATTTTGTTGTACCTGATCTTCTTTGGCATATTCATTATAAAATGTATAATCATTATCAGCCATCTGATAAAGGCCTACTGTCTTATGCTTCCATTTATTATTACCATATTGAGCTTTAAAACCATAAAATTGTTGGTTGAAGCTTCCGTATGCTGTTTGTAATTCAAAATGATTTTCTCTCTCCCAATCCAATTGATCTTTAAGGATAATGGTACCACCTACTGCCCCAGAACCATATTGTGCAGAACTTGCTCCATACTGAAGGTCAATATTATCAAAATAGAAAGTATTAATGGTAGACATATCTGTTTGACCTAACGTCAAAGAATTTAAGTTAATGCCATTCCATACAATCGCAGTATTTTCTGGAGATGCACCACGAATAGAGATACTAGAAAGTTGCCCTGGAGCACCATATTCTCGAATATATACTGAAGCTTTATCTCTTAATAAAGTCGCTAGAGTACCTTCATTATAGAATTGCATTTCAGTACTGTCAAAGGTTTGGATATGTGCCCCTTGACTATAGTACTTCATTGATTTGGCAGTGATCTCAACTTCTTTTAATTCTCGATCAGGAAGCTGATACTCTTGACCTACACAATAAGTGGAGATAAAGAATAAAACGGCCATTAGACCTTTTAATCTCATGATTAATTAATTTTTTGAAAGAAGTATAATTCGTGATCGGGAAGAAGTTCCGGATGGAAAATCTTAATAAGGTCAGCTAAAATGATTTCTGGGTGTAAAATTCCTGTACCCCAATAATCATTGGCTGCTTTATTCATTTTATTATTGTTGTTGTAGATTCCTCCGTTGGTAAATGCATCAAATTCAGCATACCTCTTGTCAACGCCTTTTAACTCTTCCAAGGAATTGATCATACCAACGTTAATCCAATACTTTGCATCTTTTCCTTTTGCATAAACGCCTTCTAAGTCGAATTGTAAACTACCTTTTTGATCATTGTCGAACCAAGGATAATCTACATGAACATCATGAAAAGCTTTAGCCAAATAAGAGGCTCCACCAGGTACAGACCAAAGGCCTTTGTACGGTAAACCACTAATCACTTTCGGAGAAGATTTTGCCTGAGTAGCTAGATGTTTATATTCGTTGTATTGCTTTGTAATGCTTTCAAACAAAGCATTTGCTTCGGCTTCCTTGTTAAGAAGAGCACCAAAAACCTTAATCCATTCGGCTCTTCCCAATAAGTCACTTTCTTGCCAATCTGTATTGGCTAAGATAGGAATGCCTGCTTTTTGAATAACAGGGAATGAATTAGAAGAGGTTGAACTGCTTCCTACAACCATAACCAAGTCAGCATCACTTAAGATTACTTTTTCAGCATTTCCTTCCATATCATAACCAACAGAAATAATACGACCTTCTTCCATACGGTCAATAATGTCTTGGCTATACATATAGGTTTTATCAACATACCCCCTAATAGCATCAATACTTCCAAGTTCTTCCATCATAGAAGTTTGAGCGGTGGTCGTTGTAATTACATTTTTTACTGGAATTGAAATAACTTGATGGCCTTTGTATTGATCAGGAAGAGAATTCCCTTTTGGTAATAATACAAATGTCTCTTGACCGTCGTTAAAAGGATTGATGAAGTGTAATAATTTAAGATTGTCCTTATACTCTAACTTAAAAGTTTTAGCATGTAACACTTCCGATTTTACTGAGCCAATATTTTGCTCTTGATTCTCTTTCTGAGACGTTTGTTTGTTTTCCTTCTGCTGACATCCAAAAAATAGGATGAGGAAAGAAAGGACTATAGTATATAGTGACTTGTTTAGCTGCATTCCTTTTTACTTTACACCCGAAGAATATTTCCAAACAAAAGATATCCTGACTTTCCTTTTAGATGAGCCTTCCCGAGTGTACTCAGTGGCATTTTCATCAACCCTTACAGGTAGGATTACAGTAGCGGGGACTGTTTTGGATTCTCACCAAATTCCCTTTCGTTTGATGCAAATATGATAGATGATTATTTACAATACAACTAAAAAGATTATTTATGAAGCATGACTGTGATCATTAAAAATCATTTGCAAATCCATTATCAGTAGCAGTTTTGTCAAGAAATACTATTATTCAAAAGACAAACTAGTTGATTCTTGCAACTGTTATCCCGGTGTTCAATTTGCTATTTTTTAACCACTCTGCTAAAGGTTTTTTTGTGATTTCAACTTCCCCTCCAGATTGTGAGGCATGTAATAAATGTATACGGTGGTCTTCCAATCTTACTGCAAAACCGACATGAGAGACATCTAAACCATCTACTTTACAAACCAAAGCAATAATATCTCCAGGTTCTATTTTACTTTCTATCTCAGCTATTTCTTTAATATATATTTGAGAGAGTGGCTTTGTATTTATTTGATCTTCAATTTTCTTGACCTCTACTAAAGCGGAATCATTACCAACTAACTGTTTGTACGCAGTGATATGAGTACTCATAAAGTTGATTTTCTTATCGTATACTGTTCCTCCGATTTTCTCCGTAACGTCAGTAACAATACCTTTTTTCTGATTATTTCTTACCCATTCTGTAAAATAATGTAATCGTGAAGGGTACCCATTTCGTCTCCCGTCTCTATATCTTAAATATTCTAAGATACTTGCATAATGATTGAGGTTTCTAAATTTTTCATTGTCCTCTCCAGAATACAATTTAGTTAAAGCAACTACAGATTCTACAAAGGTAGTACAATCAAAACCTAGATAATTAATGACTAAGTCTTCCCTCTTTTCATTTATTTCGAGGGTCTTTTCAAGATAGGGTTCACCTACAAATGTTTTGGCAATACTGATTGCCTTTTCATTCGAAGTAAGCCCTTGTAAAGGAAGTTGGTTTAATGTTGTGAGCTTATCTTCAAAAGCTTTTGTACTTGGAATTGTACAAACAAACTGTGCTTGGCAATAAAAAGTGATAAATAATAAGCTAATTATTGATAAGAATTGTCTTGACATATTTATTTTTTGCATTTTGCAGGAATGAAGCATTAACTTCAATAATGTTCTTGATATATAAACTTAGGCAATTCTTTGAAATTATCAGAACAATGGAACTTACCTTGCAATCAAACTATAAAAATATCAATAGAATGTTAAGAAAGTCTCTTGGATTTATGTTGTGTTTTTTACTGATAAATTTTACGTCAGTATTAGGACAAGAAATCAGTGAGCACCCTGAAAAAGATAAATATGTTGGTCAATTTAACGGGGATGGTCAACGTCATGGTATGGGAACATATACATGGGAAGATGGAACGGTTTATCAAGGAAAATGGAGAAATGACTTGATGGACGGTAGAGGAAGTTTAAAATTTGCGAATGGCAATAAGTACGAAGGGAACTTCTCTAAAGGACAACCATTTGGCGCCGGTGTATATAATTGGGCAAATGGTGATGTATATCAAGGAGGTTTTCTTGATGGAAAAATGCATGGTCGTGGTATATTAATTACTCGTTCAGGTGAAAGACACGAAGGTACTTGGATGTATAATCAAGTCAATGGAGAAGGCCAACACTGGTATGCTAACGGAGCACAATATATTGGTGAATGGAAAAACGGTAAACGCCATGGAAAAGGTATAATGCTTTATCCAAATGGAGATACAGAACAAGGTGAGTGGAGAGATGATGAGTACGTGCCATGTGACTGTTATAGAGAATCTGTATCTGTTGCCGAAGCATATAACGAATCAGAGGCAGTATTTGTCGGGAAAGTTTTTGAAATTGAAACAACTGATGAAGGGTATGATAGAGTAGGGATTATTGTTTCAGAATATTGGAAAGGTGCTTTATATCCGAAAAGAAAAGTATATATGCGCGCTGAGTATGGCTCATGTGACTTCGTCTACTTTGAAGATGAGGAATACCTAATTTATGCTCAACCTTATCAATTTGACAAATCGTTATATTACCCTACAAAATGTACGCGTTCAATGCGTACGAGCTTACCTTTAGCTTCAAGAGACATTGAAGAATTAAGAAAAATGTCTTGTGAAATTAAAGAAAACGACGATCGTAAAGTAGCTTTTGATTTCACAGATGACCCTGTTTGTGGTTGTGATGGAGAGGATTACAAAAATCCATATCAAGCTTATAAAGCAGGGGTGGCACATTGGTACGCCGGAACCTGTGAGGAAAAGAAAAAGCGTGATGAAGAAATTAGAAGAGCCAAGTATAAAATCAAGGACGAAATAAAAGAAGAAAAGAAAGAAATTGAGAAAGAAACTCAGCAGATGTATAATTATGTTGAAGAGGATTAATTCCTTTCTGATTTATTTCTAAAAAAAGATGCTTATCTTAGGGTAGGCAT
This sequence comes from Flammeovirga agarivorans, assembly GCF_012641475.1. Lineage (NCBI taxonomy): Bacteria > Pseudomonadati > Bacteroidota > Cytophagia > Cytophagales > Flammeovirgaceae > Flammeovirga > Flammeovirga agarivorans. The sequence goes on from NZ_JABAIL010000003.1 coordinate 846,124, forward strand.
CTTTTTTTGCTTACAAATAATATCAATAACCAAAAAATCTAATTAAATGGGCCTGTTTAATACTTTAATGGGTAATGTTTCCAATGCTAATATTGAAGACGTTCAAGAAAAGTTTGGTTTCGTTTTATCATCAGACGAACAATTTGTAAAAGCTTATCAATTAGTTAGAGATCAATGGATCTTTACCAACAAAAGACTTTTAATTGTCGATAAGCAAGGTATCACAGGAAAGAAAGCGGAACTTCTAACTATTCCTTACAAACAAATAGAGCAGTTCTCTATGGAGACAAAAGGAAATTTTGATGCTGATTCTGAGTTGAAAATCTGGGTTAAAAGAATTCCAGAACCTATAGAAACTAAGTTTGGAAGTGATCAGGATGTAAAAGAAGTATATCAATTACTTTCTGAAGGAGTATTATAATAACTAAAGGTTACTTGAGGGGATCAACTTAAGTAGCCTTTATTTTTCTATTGATATATCTAAACAAAACTTTCAATAATTTTCTGTATCACAAAATTAGGTCTAACTTTAATCAACTTTTGGACACACCCAACTAAATCAACCTAGAATGCAAAAGTGGTTAAATAAAACAGAGTTAGAAGGTGCATTAGTGAAACTAATCCCTTTAACACTGGAGCATAAAGAAGAATTACTAAATGCTGCAAGTGATGGAGAATTATGGAAATTATGGTTTACCTCGGTTCCATCTATCAATACAATAGATAAATACCTTGAAAAGGCATTAGAGGATTATCAGTTAGAAAAGTCTTTACCTTTTGTCGTTATCGATAAAAAGACAAATAAAGTCATTGGATCTACGCGTTTTACTAATGCCGTTACTCATCATAAAAGGGTAGAGATTGGGTATACATGGTATGCAAAAAGTTATCAAAAAACAGGGGTAAATACAGAATGTAAATTTCTTCTCTTAAGACATGCTTTTGAAACCCTACATTGTATTGCCGTAGAATTTAGAACACATTGGCATAATCAAGCTTCTAGAAAAGCAATTGCGAGGTTAGGAGCTAAGCAAGATGGGGTTTTAAGAAATCATCAAATTGGTGAAGATGGTACACTTAGAGACACTGTAGTTTTCTCAATTGTTCGCGATGAGTGGGCTGTCACAAAAAAATCTTTATTATTTAAATTGAATCAATAAGATTTCTTGTATTCTTTGTTAATTTTGTTCCGAACAAATTTCACAAATTATAATACTGAATTTATAATATTTTAATTCTCATATTTCGAACATTCGATAACGTTTGAAGTTATTTGTAAAATCAAATAGATATTAAGTATAAATTTGTATTGAAATCTTAACACTACGAGAATCAACTTCAGTTTTATGACTAACAAAGGATATAAGAAACTTAGTTTAATTCTTTCATCTCTGATTCGTCACAATATTGACGAAAGCATAACCGAGCCAATTGTCGACTTACAATTATCCAATGATTTTTGGGAGGTCTTTATACGATATGCCGATGAAATCAATTTAGCGATTGTAAAAAGTAAAGGTACTATAAATCAGCTGACTACTCATCTTGAAAAAAGTATCACTCCTTTTATCGCTCAGTGTAATATAGACGACAATATTGTTCCAGTAATTTTCCACTTAAATAAAAAGGGAAAAGTAGTGGCTCAATCTGTTGATGTATTAGGTCAGGAGGAAGAAATAAACTTAAACTTGGCATTAAGCCAATTAGTTAGGGAAGATAATGGTGAAATTATCTACGCTATACCTATTTCTAATAATCCATTAATTTCTGACAGTAAATCGAAGAAGAAAAACACGTCTTCAAATCGTTTATATAGATTATTAGCAGCAGAGAAAAAGGATATTGGTTATATCTATATCTATGCTCTACTTATATCTTTATTTGGTTTAGTGTTGCCTTTAGGTGTACAGACTGTCATAGAATTAATCGCCGGAGGTGTTGTTATCGATTCCATCACCGTAATGATTGGTTTGGTGGTAGTGTTTACCATGTTTACCGGAGGTTTACAAATCATGCAGTTAAAAGTGGTGGAGACCTTGCAACGAAGGGTGTTTGTAAAAGCGGCCTTCGAATTTGCCTTTAGACTTCCAAAAATAAAGCTGGAAGCACTAATGGGAAATTATGCACCAGAATTAATGAACCGTTTCTTTGATGTATTAACGATACAAAAAAGTTTACCTAAATTTTTAATTGATTTATCAGGAGCAGTTCTTCAAATCCTTTTCGGAATGATTCTATTATCATTCTACCACCCATTATTTATTGTATTTGGTGTAGTACTGATCTCAATGTTAGTAATACTATTTTACTTCACTGGACCAAAGGCTTTGGAAGCCAATATGGTGGAGTCGAAATATAAATACAAAGTTGTACACTGGTTGGAAGAAATGGCGAGAACGCTTTCTTCATTCAAGATCGTTGGTAGAACTTTATTGCCATTAGACAGAACGGAAAACCTAACAAACCATTACCTACACTACAGAGAAAAACAATTCAACGTTGTTATCAATCAGTTTATCTTTGTATATATCTTTAAAACATTAGTTACAGGTGGACTTTTAATTATAGGTTCATGGTTAGTAATTAATCGTCAAATGAATTTAGGTCAATTTGTAGCTTCAGAAATCGTTATTGTATTAGTACTTTCTGCCTCAGAAAAGTTAGTGCTTTCGATGGAAGTTGCCTATGATATGCTAACAGCAGTAGATAAAATTGCCCATGTAACAGACCTACCTTTAGAAAGAAAAGGTGGTGTGTTTATGAATAACGAAGATAGAAAAGGTTTTGCCATCAAAATGAAAGATGTAAAGTTTGCTTATTCTGATGGATACAGAGCATTAAATGGCATAACAATCAATATTAAATCTGGAGAACGTATCTGTTTATCAGGATATAATAACTCAGGAAAAGATACAATGATCTTGGCACTATCTAGTTTCCTAGATAACTACAAAGGTGCAATTAGCTATGATGATTATAATTTAAGAGACCTTGATCTCATAAACCTTAGAAGTGATATTTCTAAAAACGTTTCTGAAGAAGAGCTTTTTGATGGAACGTTATATGAGAATATTACCATGGGTAGAGAAAGTGTTACTTATGAAGATATCATCTGGGCACTAAAGAGTGTGGAATTACTTGAGTTTGTAGAAAAACAACCAAATGGTCTTCAAACAGTAATTACAGCAGGTGGCCGCGTATTCTCCGAAAGCGTTGCTATTCGCTTTATTTTAGCTAGATGTATTGTAGATAGACCAAAATTATTGATTTTAAACAAGACATTCCAAGAGCTTGAAAGTAATGTAAGATTAAAGATTCTTTCTTTCATTATTGATAAATCGAACCCATGGACTGTTATTTTTGTCGGTAACGATCCTATATTATCAACGTTGAGTGACCGAGTGGCAATTTTGTCGAATGGTAAAGTTGAAACGATTGGTACTATTAATGAAATCAAAGATCATGAAGGTTACAAACAGTGTTTCCTTACTACTAAAACTTTCAACGCTTAACTCTTTTAATAATGCTGAATATAACAGAAAAGAAATCTTCTGAACAACATGAATTTGAAAGAAGATTTGGCACATTAAATACATTAAACTCTCCTAGTCAAGCAAGAAAAGTGGCTAGAGTACTGATGGTACTTCTTGCTCTTTTTATTATCATAATGTTTCTACCTTGGCAGCAAAACATTAGAGCTAGAGGTGAAATTACAGCACTGACACCACAAGATCGACCTCAAAAAATTCAATGTCCAATTGATGGTACAATTGCTCAATGGAATGTACAGGAAGGACAACATGTAGATTCTGGCCAAGTATTATTGACAATTGCAGAAGTTAAAGATAAATACATTGACCCTGATATGATCTTACGTTTGGAAGAAGGTATCCAAGCAAAAGGAGAAGCAATCATTGCAAAACAAGATAAAGTTGAAGCAAAGAAACGTCAATTAGAAGCATTAGAAGCAGGTTTATTAATCAAGTTAAAGCAATTTGATAATAAAATTGAGCAATCGATTTTAAAGATTGAAGGAGATAGTATTGCATGGGAGGCATCAAAAGTAGATTTAAAGAACGCCGACCGTCAATACAAAGCGAATCAAGAACTTCATGAGAAAGGACTAATTTCTTTAACAAAATTAGAAACGGTAAGAAGTAAATACCAACAATCAGTAGCCAAGGAAGTTTCTGCAAGAACGAAACTTGAAATGGCAAGAAACGAATACCAGAATGCCGTATTGGGTAAAAATGCAGCTAGAAACGAAGTATTAGATAAAATTGCTAAAACGGATTCTGAATTGAGTACTACTTTATCTGATATTGCAGATAGTGATGCAGCACTTGCTAAAGCTAGAAACGAACTTTCTAGTATGGAAATTAGAGCAGGTATGAGAGTAATTAGAGCACCACAAAAAGGTGTTGTTGTACAAGCTCTTAATAGTGGTATTGGTGAAAACGTAAAAAGTGGACAAGCATTATTAACTCTTGTTCCTGATGAACCACACCTTGCAGCAGCAATTTATATCAAAACAATGGATGTTCCTTTAATTGAAGAAGGCAGACATGTGAGATTAAGATTTGATGGTTGGCCATCAATACAATTCTCTGGTTGGCCAAGTGTAAGTGTAGGTACATTTGGTGGTCAGGTTCAAGTTGTAGACTTTATGAATCAACCTGATGGTACTTTTAGAGTATTGATCACACAAGATTCAAAAGAAAAAGATGAGCCATGGCCTGCTGAGTTAAGAATGGGTACAGGTGTATTTGGTTGGGTAATGTTAGAGGAAGTGCCAATTTGGTACGAACTATGGCGTCAAATCAATGGTTTCCCACCAAGCTTAAAAGATTATAAAGGAGGATCCGACCAGGGTAAAAAGAAATAATATGAAGAAACTACTTGTTATCTTATTCTCATTATCTTTCCACTTTTCATTTGCTCAGGAAAAAGATTCTACTGAAAACGTTCTTACTTTAGAAGATCTTTACAGTATGGTGATGTTAAATCACCCTGTTGCTAAACAGGCAGGACTTCTAACAGAACAAGGGCAAATGCAAATACGATTGGGTAGAGGATCTTTTGACCCTAAACTTGAATCAAAATATGATCAAAAGGTATTCAAAGACAAAGAGTACTACCAAAAGTGGAACTCTTATGCTAAAGTACCACTTTGGGCAGGTTCACTGAATGTTGGTTATGAACGCAATGATGGTTATAATCTTAACCCAGAAAATGATACGGATTCAGGAAATGGATTAATGTACATAGGGGTAGAGTTACCTGTGCTGAAAGGTTTATTGATGGATGAGAGGAGAGCTGCTCTGCGTAAAGGTTTTGAATTACAAAAAGTTACAGAAGCAGAACAGATTAAGCTCATCAACAAATTAATTCTTCAGATTGCAAAGGATTATTGGAATTGGTATTATCGCTACCATCAGTACAGATTAGCTCAAGAAGGGTATGCATTAGCTACTTTCCGTATGGAAGCGGTGGATGAGCGTATCAAACAAGGTGATCTTGCTACTGTAGATGGGGTAGAAGCAAAAATTACTATTCAGCAGAGAGAAATCAATGTGAGAATGGCTGCGATGGACCTTCAGAAAGCTAGATTAGTTTTATCTAATCATTTATGGTCAGAAGATGGTCAACCCTTGGAACTTCTAGAGGATATTTTACCTGAAAATACTCAGGTGGAAACGTTACCTCAATTGGAACAACTCTTGAAAGAAGCTGATATTGCCCACCCAGAAATTGTAAGTTTAGTCGCGAAGAACTCTATACTTGCAATTGATCAGAAACTGGCAAAAGAATCGATTAAGCCTGAGTTGAATTTAAAATATAACTACTTGGGAACTACTGCTAGCAGTTGGGATTACGGTCTTTCTGAGAATTATAAATTCGGAGCCACTTTCTCAATGCCTTTATTCTTAAGAAAAGAAAGGGCAAAACTTCAAATGTCAAAATTAAAGGTTCAGAGTAATGAACTTTCTTTGATCATGAAAAGAAGAGAAATTGGTAACAATATTAGAAGAGCATTTATTACTGTAGAAAATTACGTTGAGTTAACGGAAATGCAACAGGAAATGTCGTCTAATTATCAGATTCTATTACAAGGTGAATCGGATAAATTCGAAGCTGGTGAAAGTTCAGTATTCTATATGAACGTCCGAGAAGGTAAGCTAATAGAAGCAGAAACGAAGTTATTTAAAATGAGAGCTGAATACGCTAAGTCCGTTGCTGAGCTAAATTGGACTGCAGGTGTATCGCCTGTGATGAAATAAACATCTCGTTAATCATAAAATAGAAAAAACTCTTGGTCACTTTGTAAAAAGATGATCAAGAGTTTTTTTGTATTAATACTAACGGTTTCTTTATCCCCCAAAAGGGTGATTTTGTGTTAATACCCTAATTTTAGATGGTATTATTTCAAGAATAAACAGCCGAACGTACAAATTGTTATAATTATTGTACAATAATTTACTAGCTTATCGTTATAAATATGAATGATTACTACATTACTATAACTACTGTAAATTTTTATCAATTCGGTGAACTTCTAAAATGAAGAAAACTACTTTTTTAATTATCGCAACTGTTTGTTTAACTTTTTGTACTACTGGACGAATACTAGCTCAAAATAATGTAAAAGAATATGCAAAATATTCTCCAAATTCGGCGAGCAAGTCTATAGAGCGATTGGCGAACTACTTGACTAAAAATGAGTCCTCTGACATTCAAAAAGCAATGAATATATATACTTGGGTGGTACATAATATATCACTTGATATAAAAGTATATAATGAGAAAAAAATTAGAATCCTTACGCCAGAGCAAGTGCTCAAAAGGAAGAAAGGAACAAGCCTTGATTATTCAGCTTTATTTTCTGCATTGTGCGAGGAAGTAAACATTCCATCAAGGATAATAGTCGGTTATGTCTTTACGGATAATAAAAGCATAACGACCAATCTTTATAAGGCAAACCACACCTGGAATGCAATTAATATTGACTCAGCATGGTATCTTGTAGATACAATGTGGGGGAGTGGTATTGTTGTTAAAGAAAAGAGTGGTAAAAATTCAAAGTCTAGTTTCCACGCGCCAACTTTTATCAAAAAGGTGGATTATACTTTCTTTAAGCCTTCTCCACATGTATTAATAGAATCGCATCTACCATCTAACCCTAATTGGCAACTTTTAGAGAAGGAAGTAGATATTAAAGATTTTATTACGAATACATTTCCAGAGAAAAATAGAACAAAGAATAGATCTGAAGTTCTTGACTCGTACCTAGAAATGAATCAAGCTGAATATCTATATGCTGATGCTAAGTCTGCGTTATCATACAACAAGAAAAATTTCTCAACAATGGGTTATGCTTCTTTGTTGATGGCTAAGGACAAAAATGATACAGAATTAAAGACAAGAGATCGACTTAAATATTTAGAAGAGGCAAAGACTTCTGCTTATTCATACATAAGATTTATTGATCTTTATTCTTCCATTGAATCTGAAGCATTAAAATTGTGGATCAGACATTATCTTGAAACACCTATTGCTAAGCGTCAGAAGTTCATTGACAGACACTGGATTAATAAAGACCAAATCAAGCAGAAAAAGATTCAAGTTCAGAATCATGAGCAGTCATTAAATACTTTTAAGCATAAACTTGAGGATAAAAAGTATCCGGCATTAAATAAGCCTCGCCGTAAGGTGGAATATGATGAGTTTTATGTAAACGTTCAAGAAGCAAGATTATTTGGTGTGGATTCAGCTCTACAAGTGGCGATTGTAAGTGTAGATACCCTTGAAAAGAGAAGAGTAGATTTGATTAAAAAAATTGATAAATCAAGTAGAGACTTAAGAAACCTTAGTGCAAGACAGATTCGTTTTTTAAGTAGATTAGACTATCTCTTACAAGCTAATGTAAGTTTAAAAATCTTAGAGCACCAAGCAAATCAAGTGATGCAGGTTGAGCACAATATCAATGTGTTAACAAGACAAGTGAAGGACCTAGAGGAAGAAAGATATTACAATCATAAAACCTTATCTAAACAGATTTCAACGATTAAAAGGCTATATGTAGATAAGCAAAACATTCTTCGAGGATTATATATTAAGTCTCAGGCACAACCTCAATACAAGGAAATGTATGATAAAGTGACAATTGAATTAAAAGTCATCTTTAATCAGCAGTTACATGAGAAAGAAGAGGCTTATAATAAGTTGAAAGAACATGTATTTACTTTAGAAAAAGTAAACGTAAATCTTACTGAACAAAAAGAAATGATCGCTCATTTAAATAAAGTGATTGATGATTATAAATCTTTAAAAATTGGTGAAGTAAAAAGAGAGGCGGACGAAACAAAGCTTTTCTGTGATTTTATTATCCAAGAAAGTCTTCAAAAAGGAACTGCTTTAAAAGGAGGAAGACCTCAAAGAGCATTATAAGAAGGAAAATAAACCCAGAAATAAACTGGGTTTATTTTTATATATTCTATTTAACATAAGGTAAATTATATTAAATATGTTATTTATTCATTAATACTGATATCAAATCAATAAATTTTATAATTTTGATGCTATTAAATATAAAGGCAAACAATATTATTTAAGCAAACTTATATCAACGACTAAATCAATATGCAATTATTTAGATCATTACTTTTATCAGTAACTATCTTGATCATCATTTCTTGTCAGAAAGAAGCAACAAACATTCCGGGAGATGGTATTGAAGAAGAAGAAATTTTAAACCAACCTCCTTATTCTTTTCAACTTGTGGAGATTCAAGATTCAGCTATAAATGTTACCATAAACCCCAGATTTATATGGCAACAATCTACAGACCCTGATCAAGATCCAGTATCCTATTCATTTTATATCGAAGAAGGATCTGATAATCCAAGTACTCTTTATCATGAAAACTTCGATTCTACAACTTTTACTATAGTCGATCCTTTAAAGAGATATACGCAATACTCATGGAAAGTGGTGGCATCAGATATTCATGGTGCATCAACAGAGAGTTCAGTATTTAGTTTTACGACATATAGAAACTATCAACCTGAGAAATTTAATCTAATTTCCCCTTATAATAACGAAGATGAAATTCCTTTTCTACCCTTGTTAAAATGGGAATCAGCTATTGATCCTGATGGTGATGCTATTTCTTACCAATTGAAAGTGACTAATACGGAGACCGGTGAAGTAGTAGTAAATATTGATAATTATATGGATACTACATTCCAAATATCAGATGAATTAGTGATGTACACTAAATACGATTGGCAAGTCATCGCAAAAGATAGTTATAACGATACCACTCATAGTGCAAACCATACCTTTTATTCGAAGAGGATTAGTGAAAATATGGTGTTAAGGGTAGGTACGGCACCTTTTATAAGAAGGGATGGTCATTCTTCAGTAGTTTTTAATGGGAAGATATATATTTTTGGAGGTTCCAATACAAGTGGTGTGAACAATGGAATTCAAAATGATGTTTGGTCCTCTTCAAATGGAAAAAATTGGACAGAAGTCGAGCATGTCAACTCCCCTACTTCATTTACTTCAAGACATCAACATACCACTGTTGCATTTAAAAATAAATTATGGACTATTGGAGGAGGCACAGCAGATGGTATAAAGAATGATGTTTGGTCATCATCTGATGGAAAAAATTGGACTTTGGAGGTTGAAAATGCCCCATTTGATCCTAGATATACGCATACTTGTTTAGTATATAATGACAAGATTTGGATTATTGGAGGACGATTAGAAAATAGCCATTATCTCAATGATATATGGTCATCGGTAGATGGAATTAATTGGGTTTGTGAGACAAAAAATGCAGATTTTGACCCTAGAGGCTACCATACTTCAGTGGTATTTAAAGATAAGATGTGGGTTATGGGTGGATACAAAAGCGGTCTAGGATCAGGATCAAATAATGAAGTTTGGTCATCGGTAGATGGAAAAAATTGGATAAAAGAAACACAAAATGCTGAATGGTCTAAACGAACAGGATTATCTTCTGTTGTATTTGATGGTAAGATGTGGATTACTTCCGGGGATTATAATAACGACTTATGGTCTACAGAAGATGGAATAAAATGGAAACAACAAAGGTCTTATGGCGAAATGCACAAAAGGTCTCATCAAACAGCCGTTACTTTTGACAATAAAATCTTCGTTATTGGTGGATGGAGAGGTGATTTACTAAATGATGTTTGGTGTTTTTATTAATCAAAAGTAAGGAATGCATCAAAAAAAAGGAGGTCAGTTAAATGAACTCCTTTTTTTTGATAAAATCATATTACTCAAATTGATTTTCATATATCCAACTGGATACTTCTTTAATAGCGTCGGTGAGATGAGTAAATTCTTGATCTGTAACATCTACCAAACCTATTCTATAATTTTCACCATCTTTTCTACCTAATACAGGTTGATCAGACCATTGGAACCAGTGTGCTCCAACTAAATTTGGATGCTCAATGACTCCTTTCATATAAGCTTTATATAAATCTGCTTGATGCTTTTCTGATGTAGCATACTTTAAACCATCTCCCCAGACACCATGTGAGGAGAAACCAAAATGAAATTCACCAATGATTATTGGTTTATCTACCAAGTATAGCGGTTTAAAATCACTAACATCATACCTATAGATATTAAAACTGACTACATCACAATACTTTGCTGCAGCCAGTTGTATTGCCTCATTTTTTTCCATGACTTTACCATGAATCCTACTTCCTAAATAAAGATGTCCAGGAAGCATTTCATGAATAACCTCAGCACATAATTTATAATATACTTCTGCGTGATGCTGTGTATAGGCTTTCATATCTTCTTTAAAAACCTCATTTAAATCATTAACTTTCTGTACCTGAATATTATCAAAATCATTAAATGAAGAATTCCATTGCTGATTTAACTTCTTTATTGTTGAATATTTTCCTTCTAAGAATTTTGACATTTCTTTTCTAGCAGGAATTTCAAGTTTTTCATTGAGTACCCCTAATGCTAAAGCATAACTATCATTTCCCCAATGAATCTCATTGTTGACAAAAATGCCTAAATTCCATGCATCACCTTTATGTCCTCTACTAATTACCCCTTGAATTCTTGATCTTAATCCATTTTCAAAGTCAGGGTCGAATGGGTCGGGAACTTTATCCACTTTACCAAAATGAGTAAGTTTTGGATGAATGATTAAAGTATATGGTACTTTTTGCTTAGGTATTACATTAGACCAAGCTCCACAAGTATTCAGATTCCAAGATTGTAAACGCCCTACTGTAACTTCATGATGGATATTTTTCCATTCTTTTCCGTACTTATAAACTAAGTTTCTATCGTAATAATTGATAAATCCTTTTTTATCCGAATAGACATCTTCAATAGCATGATCTAATGAAAAGAGTTGTTCTCTATTCTTTGTTGGAGTACCAGAACCTTGTCCAACTCCAGTTACTCCCAATGAGAAAAACAGATGACCAAGAGGATCAACTAAATGCCACTTCCCCTTGTATTTTTTTGTGTAAAATTGACCAGTTGCTTCTAGTTGAGGACCATTTTTCCAACCTCCAAACTGATCGTATTCAATATTCGAGAATTCAGATTGAGTATATTGTTTCTGGTCTTTGTTACCTTGTTTTTTTAGTTCTGATATTGATTGTACTTTCCCTTCCCAATTTTCAGACTTTAACTGACCCATTTTATCTACTGTAGGAATCGGAAGATCAAAAGTAGGATGTTGATGAAATTCGAATTCCCCTACTCCTTGAGGTTGTTTTAGTCTTACCTTCATTGGATGGTCGTATTTGTTATTTATTACAACTTCTACTCTCAATGTATTTTTGAGATCAAAAGCAGACCATTTTGGATGCATATCGTAGGGTAAAACAAAAGTACTTCCAAGTGTTTTCTTCCAGTCATTCTCTTTAGATAGATTTGGTCTTGGGAGTATTACTTTTGTTAGTAATGTATCCTTAGCAGGAATAATATATCTACAATATTGTTCTTTATATTTTTCTTTCCCTCTAACAAAGACCGTGACATCTAATGGATACTTGTTTTTGTTATCAAAAGTAACTCCTAGGTTTTTATAGGTCGAAAGGTCTAAAGGTTGGCTATTATAGTTAAATACAATCTTAGACTTTGTATTTGCTTTGATAGTCTGCTCTAACCAATTTTCTTGTTTTAAGTTTTTTGGTGTATACGTTTTAATCGTTTGCTGTGCTACAACATCAAGTTGTATAAAAAGTACACAGAAAGTCAAAATAGTGTGTAATCTCATCATCGTCATTTCATTTATCCAAACATACTTGATTTGAACATAATATGCATTTTAGGTATTTCACATAAATCAATACTATTTTGATTTTTTTGTTGAAAAGAACTTATATACCATTGTTTAGATTTGATTAGTAGAAAATGAAAAACTATATGAGCCTGTATTAAGGTTAACTAAGAGAATGAGTGATGAATCGAAGTAATAAAGTACACGTCAATATTGATTGTAACTATTATTTGAAAGATTTTACTACTTCAGGTTATCGATACTCAACACACCTTTGGTACTTCATTGGCCTTTTATTTTCCTATTCTTTTTCCACTTGATTTTAGAAATATTTTTTGGCAAACACGTATATAGACCCTGTTTTTTGATATTAACGGGTCAATTTTACGTCATTTGATCGTCACGTCAAAGTTAAACCCAAAAGTTATTGTAGTAGAGGAAAGCTGTTTAATTGTATATATCACACTTAGATTTGTTTTCATAGTCCATGAGGCAGCTATGAGCCTCTTTTATTAAATATGCAGCATATTTTTTCTGCATTAAATGAAATGAATAACTAAAATGAAAAAACTAACTTTACTATTACTATGGACATTAATATCATTTGGTATTAATGCACAGAATTGTCCTCCTTCCCATCCTTTTGAGGCCTGTGGAAGATGTTGGGAAAGTGCTGAGCAAGCAGCATCAGGTGGTTGTAATGAAACTCAAGATCCACCAGAAGACACTCCTCCTATTGCTCCAACAAATTTATCAACATCAAATGTCACTATGAACAGTGTAACATTGAGCTGGAATGACAACAGCAATGATGAAACAGGTTTTGAGATTTATAGAGATAATAGCTTGATCTCAACAACTAATGCGAATAGCACATCTTTTACGGAGTCAACTTTAATTTCTAATACAACTTACAGCTATTATGTAATTGCAGTGAATGGAAGTTTAAGTTCAACACAAAGTAATTCTGTTTCAGTTACTACCGACCAAGAGGTTGTTGAGAACCCTAATGATTTAGGTACTATAACTTTTACTTCTAGTGATACTGGAAATGGTTGGATTGTAGAATGGAATTCAGTGACAAATGCAACACAATATGTTTTGAATATTGTAACGCTTGATGGAAGTGCCGAAATAGGTAATCAAAATATTGTAGTTACAAGCTTAAACTACACTGAAGATAATCCTGTAGAGGACATTACTTACAAGTATACACTTACTGTTAGTAATTCAAGTGATTCAAAAGTTTCGAATACGATTACTAAAATAAGAACTAGCTGTGCAGGTGGTTCACAGAATGCTGAAAATGGTAAAGTTTCAGGTAAATTCACTCCTAAAAATGGTAAAGCTTTATTGTTTTTAGGCCAAGATAATAATTCGGTTGATGGTTATACCGACAGTAATTTATTCCCTAGCATTGGAGGATTTACAAATTACACTAATATTTATGATTTTGCAGGGTTAGAATCTGTAAATAACTATGGTAGTGGTGATATGTGTATTCAATGTGGGATTGATAAGCATCCAAGTGCAGCGGTAGCTATCGGTTTATACATGGTGGAAGATAATGATGGTGTTGGGGAAGATCACCCGAACGGTCTAACAGACGTAGTTAATGGTCTTTATGATGCTTCTATTGATAAGTTTGCCAACTTCGCAAAAGCCAATCCAACAACTCCATTCTTTTTACGTGTCGGTTATGAATTTGACGGACAATGGAACCATTATGAGCCTACAAAATATATCAATGCTTATAGATATTTAGTAGATCGTTTAAATGCTGCAGGAGTTGAAAATGTGGCATATGTATGGCAGTCTGCAGCTTACGGGTTTACTTATAATAGTTTACCAATTGATGCATGGTACCCTGGAGATGAGTATGTAGATTATATTGGTTTATCTTTTTTCTTCTATGATGAAGGGTTTAATGGACCAAATCTCCAATTCTTATTGGATATGGCTAGAACTAAGCAAAAGCCAGTGATGATGGCAGAAGTTTCAGCACAATATTATGATTTTGATGAAAACACTTTTGCTAATTTTGCCGATCCATCACAAAAGACTTCATTGACAGGTCAGGAAATGTGGGAACAATATTTTGAAGGTCAATTATTACCTTTCATTCAAGGCAACGAAGATGTAATTAGAGCAATAGCTTACATTAATGCAGATTGGCAATCACAAGAACAATGGCAATGGCCTGAAGCAGGAAATGGTTATTGGGGAGACACAAGAGTAGAAAGAAATACTTATGTAGCTCAAAAGTGGAATGAAGAAATTTCTTCAGGCTTTTATCAAAATGGAGATCCTAATTTATATGCTATCCTAACAACAGGTTGTGATAATTCAGAAACACCTATTGATCCTCCAGTTGAAACTAAACCTTCAGTGCCAACTAATTTAGTTTCATCAAGTCAAACTACATCAAGTATTTCATTAAGTTGGGATGCTGTATCGAATGCTTCAAACTATTGGGTGCTATATGGTACAAATAGTGGTTCGTATGTGGATAGTGTACAAACTTCTTCTTCATCTGTAACTATAAATAACTTGGTAGCAGATCAGAATTATTACATTACTATGTATGCGACAAACTCTGAAGGAAGTAGTGACCTAACAAATGAGATTCAAGTAAAAACTAAGCAAGAATCGACAACTCCACCACCTGTTGGAAATAAAATTGAAGGGAAGTTTACTCCTAAAGATGGTAAAACATTATTAGCAATAGGTCAAGATCTATCGGCAATGTCGGGTTACAGAAATGGTAATATGCCAGAGCCAGGTGCTGCTGTTGCATACGTAGCATTCTATATGTTAACTCAAGATAACTATGGAATTAATTATGGTGCTACAGGTATGGATAACCAAGGTAACTTTACTGATATTGATACAGATTGGGGTTCTGGACCGTTGAATGCTTCATCTACTGCATTAGGTTGGGATGAATCTGCACTAATTGTTGCCATGTCAATTACAGAAAACTGGAACCTAAATGGTTTACAAGGAATTGCCAATGGACAATATGAGCAGCACATAGATAAACTTGCTTTATTCTGTAATAAATTCCCTGAGAAAAAAATCTATTTAAGAATAGGTTATGAGTTTGATGGTAGATGGAACTCTCAAGAAACTGCGGGTGGAGATTATCCTGGTGGTTACCATAAACAAGAAGAATATAAGACGGCATGGAGACACATTGTTGATGGAATGGATGCTAGAGGTGTGAATAATGTTGCTTATGTATGGCAATCGTCTACTTCTCCAGTTGATGACGTATTGGATGGATATTTTGGAAACGGAGGAGACTTGGTAGCTGCAAGAGAAGACATTGCAGGTTGGTACCCAGGTGATGATTACGTAGACTGGTGTGGTATTTCATGGTTTATTTCACCAACGGAAGCCTCACAATATTTCGGGTTTGATGATGTGCCTAACTTGCTAAATCAAAATGACCTTGCGGACGAGATGCTTGCTTTTGCAAGAGAGCATAACAAACCTGTGATGATTGCTGAAGCAACACCTCAAGGCTATGACCTTGAAATCTCAGAGTATGATACTACACCTAGTAAAGTTTCTCGAGCAATCACAGGTTATACGTATGAAGGTGCAAAAACACTTTTAACAGAAGGTTTAGCTACAGCTGAAGAAAACTATACTCCAGGTACTTGGATCGCAAATTTAGATGCTCAAGAAGCTTGGGATAGATGGTTCACTCCTTTCCTGGATTATATCCATACAAATGCTGATGTGATTAGAGCAGTTACTTATATCAACGCCAATTGGAATACACAAGCGAAATGGGCTTCACCGTATGCTGAAGGTTATTGGGGTGATACTAGAATTGAGGAGAACCCTGCTATTAAGGCATTATGGTTAGAAGAAACAAACTCAGAATTTTGGTTATTAGGTAGTCCATCTATCAGCGATCAATTATTTGATGATGCAAGTAACCAAAGACAGATTCAATTAGCAGAAGAGTTAAAAGAAACAATTAAGGACATTACGGTATATCCAAACCCTGCGAGATCTATCATTAATATTGGTGGATTAGAGGAAAAACCAGTGTTCCAACTTATCAATATTCAAGGACAATTAATGAAAACGGGTATTGGTCAGCAGATAAAAATCACTGATTTACCAAAAGGTTTATACCTTCTGAAAATCAATGATAACATTACTCAAAAGATTCTTATCAACTAGTCATTTATAAAATTAACTCCCTGTACTTTTGTATGGGGAGTTATTTCTTTATATTTTAATATTTCAACGAGCTATAGGTCTACTTTATTTATAACACTACAATTAACTATATGAGATTAACGGTACTACTTTTTTGTTTACTTTTCATATTACAACTACCGGCATTTTCAAAAATTACTGACACTATAAAAGGAGTTCCTATTACTACTAATATTCCGTCTTCAGTATATAATGCAGGTTCACAAAATTGGTCAATTACTCAAGACTTTAGGGGGTATATGTATTTCGCAAACAACTTTGGGTTACTAGAGTTTAATGGTAGAAATTGGAATACATACAAACTAAATAAGGCCAACTCCAATCTGTTGTCTGTAAAAGCAATTGATAAAAGGATTTACGTTGGCGGCCAAAAAGAATTTGGTTACTTTCAATTGGATAGTACAAACCAACTTTTTTATACATCACTTTCGGATGAATTACCTAAGGATATCGAATTTGATGAGGTTTGGAATATTCAAGAAGGGAAAAGTAATGAGATTTATTTCATTGCACATGATTTTATTTTCAGGTACAATAACGAGTACGTTACAGCGATTCAAACCGTCGAAAAAACAAGGTACTCCTACTATATGGATGGATATATTTTTTCCTCTAATAATGAATTAGGGATCGAAAAGTATATACCATTAACCCAAGAGCGAAAGAAGATTCAGAATTCATATTTCCTGAAAGGTAAAAACATACGTCAGATTTTAAGAATTTCTAAAAATGAACATATGATTTTTACTCTTGAGGGAGAAATTTACCTTGAGAAAAATAATGTTCTTTTACCTGTTGCTCAGCCACTTTGGTCAAAGTTTAATGATGCGATGATCAATACTGCAACCCTTTTGACAAACAATAGAATTGCAATAGGAACTCAAAACGCTGGGATATTTATTCTATCTGAAAATTATCAACTGATCGATCATATCGATACGTCAAAAGGACTTACAGATATTATTGTTTATTCGTTATTTCTTGATAAACAGGATAATTTATGGGTGGCCCATAGAAATGGGCTGTCATACATAGAGTTAGAATCGCCATTTAAACTGATTAATAAAAATGCAGGTGTTGAAGGCGGAGGTTATGCAGCTTGTATATCAAATGATCGATTATATCTTGGTACATCCAATGGACTTTTTGTTGAAGATGTAGATAATGTAACGGGCGAAAAATTTGCTTTTAAAAGTATTACTGAAGCTAGAGGGCATACCTATTTTATTGAAGAAGTAAATGGTAAATTATTTCATGCCCAACATCTTGGGTTATATGAAATACAAAAAGATAAAAGCTTACAAATCAATAAGGAAATAGGTGCATGGAATACAATTGCTTTGAACGATACTCATTTTCTTCAAGGAGGATATAACGGTTTATATCTACTTGAGAACACAAAAAACAGTAAGTGGAAAACAAAAAAAATTCCAGGTTTTAAAGAGTCTAGCCGATTGATTTATATAGAGCCTGGACAAAAGACTATTTGGGTTTCACATGGTTTTAAAGGTGTCTACAAAATAAGCTTTGATCCTGAAAACTATAAAATCCTTAAGGTGAGGCATTATGGAGAAAACGATGGGTTCTTTAGTAATGTATTAATCAATTTATTTTATGTAAGAAACGAATTGATTTTTTGTGGAGAAAGAGGTGTTTTTATTTATGATGAGCCTACAGATAAATTTAAACTACATCCCTTGTACACCAAGCTTTTAGGGACTGAAACAAGAATATCTTCAATGGCTAGCGATTATGATGATAATGTATTCTTTATACAAGACGGAAAGTTAGGAATGATAAAGAATATCAATGCAAAAAGTCCATTTATAGAAAGAAACATTTTTGGTAGAATTAATCACTTAGTCAGTGATGACCTAGAGACCATCATTCCTATTAATAAACAACATGTCTTATTTACTGCCAAGGAAGGTTTTATTGATTATAATCCACGTTTCCAAAGAGCTATTCATAAACAAGTACCAGTATCTTTAGTGAGTTTTAATAGTTCTGATGGACTCGAAAGTAAGAATGAATTGAATAATAATTCAGAAGAAAATATAACGATACCTTACGATAGAAATAATATTGACTTCGAATTTGTAGCTTCCTATTATGATGGTATGCAGTTCAATAAATATGAGACCTATCTTATTGGTTTTGATAAACAACCGAATCCTTGGAGTATTCAGAACTCAGTTAAATACACCAACTTAAAAGAAGGTAAATACCAATTGCGAATTAAGGGTAAAAACATATATGGTGAAGAAAGTGCTCCAATCTTTGTTAATTTCACCATTTCTCCTCCTTGGAGCCGCAGTATCTATGCCTATGTTTTATATCTATTTATAGGAATCCTGTTAACTATTGGTGTCGTCTTAGCATCTAGATGGTCTTTCCTACATAGAGTAAAAAGCTTATTAGGCGAAAAACAAATACAACTTGAAAATAAAGATATTGAAATTCAGCGTTTAAAGGAAAAACAGCTAGAGCAAGACCTTGATCATAAGAACAAAGAATTAGCCTTGAGTACTGTGCACCTAACACAGCGCAATGAGCTTTTAAATAGTTTAAAATCTGACCTTCAAAGGATATTAGAAAAGATAAATAAGGGGAATTTTTCTAAGGTAAGAACTTACGATGCTTTAGAATTGATTATAAATAGAATCGGAAAAGATATTAATGATGAAAAGGAATGGTCTAGGTTTGAAGATCACTTTAATCTACTTCATTCGGATTTCTTTAAAATACTAAAGAAAAGACATCCTGATTTAAACACACAAGAATTAAAAATTTGTGCATATATCAGAATGAACCTATCCTCTAAGGAAATGGCTTCAGCCATGAATATCTCATTGAGAGGAGTAGAAACATCCCGATATAGATTAAGGAAAAAACTCGGCCTTGACCGTCATGAAAGTTTAACCGAGTTTATTGAAAACATCACACACATGAACGAAATATCATAAAGTCTGCTCCATAACATATAGGTGTTGCAACTTCTGATAGATGGGTTTTAAAACGGATAGGTAAACTTCATCATCATCTAAAGGCAAATATTCTTCGGCAATATTTGCCTTTCCTTTGCCCGAAAGTAGATACATATATTGCATTTTATGGTGTACTAATTCAAGTAAATTATTGATAGTATGATCTTTTGATACGCAATGCACCTCAGTTTTTGTTGAATTTAGAAGTTGATATATTTGTTTGTCTTCATTACTTAGATCATACAATAGTTGTAATGCAATTTGTTCGTAGAGGTTCCCCTTCCCTAGTCGCCAAAATTTATCAGTAGTACTATTCTCCTTACTGTCTTTTATAGAAAAATCAAAGGTAGGCTCAATCCCTAATTTTGAATATAATGCATCAATTTCAAGACCTGTATTCTGTTTTAATTTTGATTGTGTGATACTTCCTAAAGAAATGGAATCATGTTGTTGCGCCGTTAGTAATAGCAATGGAATACTTAGTTCTTTTAATAATTCTTGGTCCTTATTCTTCATCCTTTTATAAATACCAAGAGAAACAGAACTTCCAATAAATTGATTTGAAACAATAAGTTCTGCTCCAAATCTGTTGTTTTTAATTTTTCTTACTCCACCTGATCTAAGTTGTTGAAGTGTATCCCATTCTAGAGAAAGCAAGCGTTTATTCGTAACTTTTTTATCTTTAATTTCATTCATTTTATTTAAATGCCTTAATGATAAAGCCTCTCCATTGGGTCCTTTGGCTTCATTATCACCAAATACTCCTGGCCATTCATTACTAGATCCCCATAAGGGTTTAGGATGCTTTTCCCCATGGCATCTAAAACATTCTTGAGGTGATCGTCTTACTTCTATATCTTTATTAGTGAAGTCTAATTGAAATAATTCCCAGTCTCCCGACTTTTTATCCAATATCATTCCATCAACCTTGTCATAAGTGACAGCTTTTTCCATGGTACTAATATTGAAAAGTAGATGACCATCTTCTCCAAATAGAATAATTCTGGGTGAATTTAAATCTGATTGCCCCAATGCTTTTGTATGTTCAACCAAAGAAAAATTTCTTCTGTAAACATCGGGAAGTGCATACATTAATTCTTCAACAGTTTGAACTTGTTTTGTATTGACCCATTCCTGAAGGTCTTCTAATTGAATTGTGGAAGTATCTTGAAACCTTAATTCTTCAAGCTTACAGTTGTTGATAGTTTCTGTACCTTTTTCTTGTATCTGACAAGACATAAGTGTACATAAAAAAGTTATAATTCTAATTGTTTTCATTCGTACAATATACAGCTTCATTGTTAAGGTTTCGTACCACTTTATAAAGCAGAAAATGATGAAGTATTTTTAATTTTCCTGTTATCAAGAAATACGACTTTATCAATTTTAAAGTGGTGTTGAAGTTTATAAAAAGGCTGTTTTTATAGCTAAAATCAATGATGATGCTTGATATTGACGTGATATAAAAGTACTTGATTTTTGAGTCACAAAAACTCTTGTAGTAGTGAAATAATAGATTTTCAGGAGAATCACTTCTTTATTTGTGCATCTCAAATTTTAAATATTGTATGAAATGAAATTATTAAAATCAACACTCTTACTTCTAACTATTATTCTATCATCTTGTCAATTCGACGCACAAGATGAGATTGCTCAAGAGGCATCAAACTATAGAATCAATTGTCCGTCGTCGCATCCTTATATAGCATGTGACCAATGTTGGGAAAATGAAGCCCAAGCTACTTCAGCTGGGTGTACAGAAACAGGTAGTAGTGATGAAGGAACTACAGAAGAGGAAGGTACTAATGATACAGCTGCCTCTCCAAACTGTCCTTCTTCTCATCCATTTGAAGCTTGTGGACAATGTTGGACTGATGCAGTTCAAGCATCAAGTGCAGGGTGTACTGATACATCAACAGGAAATGAGGGAGATAATACAGACCAAGGTAGTGGGAACTTTAACCCGAACAATACTACTTGTGTAACACCAGTGGGTAATGGTAATGATGGTTGTCTGAATTCAGATGGTTACTTTGTAAGCCGTGATGGTGTTGTTTCAGATCCTGAAAATGCACGTTTAGCAATTCTAGATATCGAAATCAACTTAGGAATCGACATCGATGATGAATTTATCGATAAATGTGGATACCAAGGAACAGTTCCATCAATTAACCCTTCGATTACTGCGGCAGATGCTAAAGTATATTTCAAGGCATTAATTGGTGAACAAAAGGCACAATGGTTAATTGAAGATTTAGATACGAATAAGGACGGTATACTAACTCGTAATGAAGCTTCTCAAGCAAAAGGAAGCGATCCAAGACAAGTACTAAGAACTGGTTTCGGACAGGAAAATGGATTAGCTACTGATGATATTTTGGCATATATAGGTTTATACCTAGGCGATGGTGCGATTGATAAGTACGCTGGAGATTTACTTCCAGAAGTACAAGAAAACTTAGCTACTTTCACAAGAACATGGCAACCAGAAGTAATGAATTCTAATGGTCGCTATATTGGAAACTAGCAGACTATCTTTTACGAAGTAAAATTCATTTTAAAGTAGATCAAAGTAAAAACGCAAGCTTTATTAGCTTGCGTTTTTTTATTTTATCTTTTTTTCTCATAACAAATAACCTGTAAAAAGAATAGCTAAAACTTCTGATTATAATTATTCTACTGTATGATAAATCAATTATTATCTTTCAAAAACGCCTATATTGATGTGAAATTATGAACCTAAAATGAATCAGCTTGGAACACAATATATTAATCGATAAAATCAAAAGAAGTAATAGCCTACCGGAGGATGCTTTAACGTATTTATCTAGTATTGGTAAAGTTATTAAAATAAAAAAAGGAGAAAATTTAATAATTCCAGGTAAACCAATAAGTAAATCATACTTTGTAACAGAAGGTTGTATGAGAGCCTATTGTATGAACAAAGATGCTAAAGAACATACCCTTCAATTTGCTATAAAAGAATGGTGGATTAGTGATTTTATAGCTTTATATAACCATGAACCTTCTTCTTTAACTGTTGAAAGTATAACGGATGCTACTTTAATTGAGTTTGATTTTAAAGATTTAGAGAAAGGCTTTAAGCTATTTCCTGAATTTGAATCCTTTCAAAGAAAAAACTTAGAGAGGCATGTGGTCAGTGTTCATAAAAGGATTCTCAATCAATTACAGTTATCCGCTGCTGAGCGTTATGAGTTGTTTTTAAAGGAATACCCTGATATTGAAAAAATGATTTCTAATTATCATATCGCTTCCTATTTAGGTATCACACAGCAGAGTTTAAGCAGAATTCGTGTAGAAAATTCGAAAAAGTAGATTTCTTACCATATGGTTAATTATTTCCATTTTCAGTCTTGTACTTTTGAACCATCCAGTAATAAAAAT
The DNA here is from genome assembly GCF_012641475.1 of Flammeovirga agarivorans. Taxonomy (NCBI): domain Bacteria; kingdom Pseudomonadati; phylum Bacteroidota; class Cytophagia; order Cytophagales; family Flammeovirgaceae; genus Flammeovirga; species Flammeovirga agarivorans. The sequence continues at coordinate 869,059 of NZ_JABAIL010000003.1, forward strand.
AAAACAAACAATGGAGTTATTAGAAAAATTACAATGGCGTTATGCTGCTAAGGCTATGAACGGCCAAAAAGTACCACAAGAAAAAATTGATAATATTATAGAGGCTATTTCTTTAGCACCTACATCAAGTGGACTACAACCTTTTGAAGTTTTGGTGATCACTAACCAGGAAATCAAAGAAAAAATCAAACCCGTTTCTTGGGATCAATCAGTAATTACAGACTGTTCCCACCTTTTTGTTTTTGCTGCTTGGGATACCTATACAGCTGACCGTATCAATAAAATGTTTGATTTGGTTAATGAAGTAAGAGGTTTTGAAAACGAAGGATGGGAAAATTATAGAAAGATGTTGTTGAACATCTACCCAAATAGAGATGCTGAAGAAAACTTCAATCATGCTGCAAAACAAGCTTATATTGCTTTTTCTCAAGCGATTACTGCATGTGCTTTTGAAGGAGTAGATGCCACTCCTCTAGAAGGATTTTCTCCTGAAAAAGTAGATGAGATTCTTGGCCTAAAAGAAAAAGGATTAAGAAGTTGTGTTATGCTTCCTGTTGGTTATAGAGATGCTGAAAATGACTGGCTAGTGAACTTGAAGAAAGTTCGTAAGAGCAAAGAAGATTTAGTTACAGTAATTGACTAATTCTTTTATAAAGAAAAAGCTGAAGCCCTTTTCATCAAGTGATACTATTGATGAAAAGGGCTTCTATATTTTAAAAAAAACCTTTTTGGTAAAGAGTTAATATATGTCCCCATCTTCAGCCATAAGTATGTTTTGAATTCCCTCATCGATCATTTCGTGAAGTACATCATGACGGTCAAATTTGTCTGGGTCATTGTAATTTTGAACATGAACTAATACGATATTCTTTACTTTCGATTCATTATAGACCCTCTTCAATAAATTAGGGAACATATGATATTCACCGATTGTTTTTACTTTTTCTTCTTCAGTTTCACCTCCCCATGTAGCATATTTGATGTTCTTTCTAGTAATACCCTCTACAACTAATAAATCTGCATCTTTTGAAGCATTCACTAATCCTTCTGAATACGTACCATCACCTCCAAAAACAACAATTCTACCATCAGGTTTACATGTAAAACGATATGCATAAGTATGTTTCAATGCTCCATGTTTAGTTGGGAAAGCTTCCACTATTACATTTTCATCTTCAAATATTTTTCTACCATTATTGTCTATATTTTCACTTAATGGTACTCCTACTGCAGTTGCTCCGTCAGCACCTCTTTTACTATCTGCTTGCGTCACATCATGCCTATCTATTTCCCAAGCTGCATTTATATGACTGATCATTTCATCTACTCCCTCAGGTCCATAAACTTTTTTATCTGCTCCATCATGGAATTTATATGGATTATTGATAAATGAAGGTAAGCCAACAGTATGATCTTCATGTAGATGTGTTAAAAACATATACTTAAGATTCTTAAACTTAAATGTATTTATCAAGTCAATATCTTTTTGAGCTTGCACTGCTTTTGTAAGACCTCGCCACCAGCCTTCACCACAGTCCACAAAATATGGATAACCATTTACTACCAAGGCATGGGCTGCACCATTTCGAAAAGGGTTAGGTGTTGGAGTACCAGTACCTAATGTGATTACTTTTGATGAGAATTCTTTTGGCGAGCGATCCAATGGAGCTCTATTTTCTTTTGTTGGCCAATTTTCTGGAGCAGTAAAAGGTGTATTTGGATTGGATGGTTCATGGAAAGGTACATTTAAATAATTCTGCTCCGTAGTCTTTTTTCCTAATTCTAAATTCTTTTCCCATCTGGATAATATTGTTTTGAAAGAATATAAACCAAATGGGACAATAACGATTAAAAGGGCGAATTGGATGTAATATTGCTTTTTCATTTTTCTATTTGTTTAATGATAAAGCAAAGGTATCTCATCGTATTCTGAGGTAGTTGTATTTTTAATTTTGTCAGTTGTAGTTTTTATTTTATTCCATTGTTTTTCAAAAAATCGTTAGGTGAAACACCAAACTCTTTTTTAAATATTTTAGAAAAATAAGCCATATCTGTATACCCTAAATGATAGGTTACCTCCTTAATTCCCATTTTATTAGTGATTAATAACTCTCGACTATAATATACTCTGTAATGATTATAGAATTTTAGAATGGTTTGCCCAAAGACTTTTTTGAAGAGTTGATTGCATTCCAATTCACTCATTGATAGTTGATTTGAAAGAGATTTTATATTAGGTTTTTCTTCTAAGTTATTCAATATGGCATCTCTTATTATATAAGCGGCCTTAATATGATCATCTGTATTAGTTTCATTATTTGACTTTGTATTTATTCGTCGATAAAAATATTCAAAAGCCATAGAGAATAGACTTTGCAATAATTGTTTTTGGACGACTTCTTTTTCTTTACTCTGATAATTATAAGTGGATGAAATAGCAGCTCTAAGAATATTGATATCATCAAATGTTTCAAATAGAGAAAAATCGTTCTTATCTAGATATTGAATGTACTCTCCCATTCCTTTTTCTTTCAATTCCTCTTTTGAAAACAGCAATAACACGTGATGAATACTTTTTATTTCATTAAAATCAAAGATGAATTTATTCTCCTTCTTCATCAACATCATTGTCATTTTTCCTAATTGATGTTGCTCTTGATCTATATTGCTTTCGACCTTCATGCCTTGCATCAAAAATGAAAGAACATAGTCCACATTTTCATAATTAGAGAAATCTAAAATAAAATCATTAGATAGTGTGGAGTGAACCTTATCCACATTAAAAACAATGCTATATAAACCTTCTGATAGAGTATAATAATAGAACTCCCCTCCTTTCAACTGTCTGTAATTAGAGGTGTTTTGATTGGGTAATTCTGATAAAACTTTTCCGATTAACTGAGTGTGTTCTTCAAAAGAGGAGATATGAGTGATCATAAATCAATAATAAAAAGGGTAGTGATTAATTACAAAATGCAGTAGAACTAAATAGAATTTTTCATTTGATCTTAATCTTTAATTCAGTTTATACTATAATTTATGCGAAATATCTAAGCAAATAATCTAGCTTCCGAATTTTGTAGAAATAATTCAACTTATCTGAAACAACAATAATATCAATTGTATTTATTGGTTATTTAATTTCTCTACTTATTTCAAATAAACAAGTACGATAATCCCTTATTTTTTGAGATTGTTATCACTATATAAGTGTTAGATTTTCACTATATTATAGATATCACCTAAACACACATATAAATAACTAAACACTATGATTGCTAAAGTTAAATATGAGATAAAACACCATAACGGTATTATCTCTATTGTTTGTAAACCAACAGATACTCAACAAACAATATTAAAAAAAGCCAAATCTACATTACGAAGATCAGGCTTTTCTGAAACAGATATTCAATCGCTCACCATTCAAAGTAGAGCATAATTCTGGAGTCAAGTTTTACTGTAGTAAGACTTGACTTTTACTCGTATACTCCCATAAGATTTCTTAATTCGTTCTCTTTTACAATAACATTAGATTTAGCCTTTAGGATTAATGTTTTTGTTTCAAGATTTTTCTCTTGTGTATCAGCAAAATCTTTGAAACTTATTAAACCATTTTCAAAGGCATCAGACTTTATTTTTAATTCTCTATTTCTAAATTCCATGGCTTTTTGTGCCGTTTGTAGAACAACTAAAGCATTTTTGAGTTCTTGTAACTTAGTAGTTACTTCTTGGTTGGCTTTTCTTTTATTTTCATCCAACTGAACCCTCGCTTGTTGTAATTGAATTTTTGAGATTTCAACGTCTTTTGATTTTTGTCCCCATTGTAAAATTGGCCAACTAAAAGTTGCTCCAACAAATACATTGGTTTGTGGAACCAAAGGAAGGTTATTAAAGTAAAACCCTTGAGCTGTCAGAGTGATATCAGGAATATGTTGCTTTTTGTAATAGTTTAATCCCGCTTCTGCCTTATTGATCATTAAATTAGACTCTTTCACTTTGTAATTCTCTTCAATCAGAGTTGAGTCTAATTCTGCTCTTTGAATCAATGACAGAATTTCAATGGAATCATAGTTTACATCCATCACCGACCACAAAGAGTCTTCTGGGAAATTTAAAACACCATTTAATTGCATCCGATATTTATTAGCATCAATTTCAGCTTGTTTTAACTTAGATTCATGATCTAATAAATCTGCATTTAAACCAAGAGCATAAACGTCTAATATTTCTCCAGCGTCTACTCCCGAATCTACTTGTTTCAACTTCTTTTGTATCAAAACTACTTGTTTTTCATAGGCTTCAAACTTGGCTTCTTCAATAGCAATTCCGACGTAAAGTTTTGAAACTCCTTCTCTAATCTCAGATTCTATCTCTGAGTATTTATTGATAATTAATTGCTTATCAATGGACTTTACTTCACTCCCAGATTTTATTTTAAATATTTGAGATATCGGTTGATATATACCCAAGTTAGCAACACCAAAGAAGGTGTTGTTTTCAGGTAATGTAAACTGAGTACCAAGATTTAAAGGAGGAATCCCACCGATTAGCGGAAGGTCAGTTAAACTGATGTTCACATCCGTAGTTTTTTCCGTATGATAATACCAAAATACCCCACCATCTAACATTACTTTAGGAAGATAATTGGCAGTTACTTTATCTACTTCCATTTCCTTCTTTTGAACCTCCAATTGAATCAATTGTAGTGATTGGTTGTTCTGTTTAGCAATTTCGACACATTCATTTAAAGTAATTTGATCTTGTGCCTCTAAAGATGGATTAGGGAGGAAAAAGAAAATTAGTAGAATACTCGCTCCTGTAGTGTTTTTTAAGATGTGACCTTTCAATTCTTCTGTTTCACCATACTTCCAGTATAAAACAGGGATGGTCAATAAGGTCATAAACATAGAAAATATTAAGCCTACAGCTAATACTGTTGCAAGTGGTGCCCACATCGGTGAACCAGAAATAATCATCGGGGTAACACCTATTGCTGCTGCCATAGTAGTAAGGAAAATTGGGCGAATTCTTCTTTTTCCAGCACCTATTGCTGCTTCTTTTATCGTGTGTCCTTCTTTTTCAACAAGGTCATTGGCAAAGTCAACAAGTATAATTGAATTTCTAACAGAGACACCCACTAAACTTGCTAAACCAACAAAGGCAGTAAATCCAAAAGGATATCCTGAAACCAAAAGACCAAAGAAAGCTCCAAAAACACTAAGTGGAATAGCAGCTAGAACAATTCCAACTTGATTCAATGTTTTAAACTGCATTAGAATAACGACAAAGATGATAAGTACACAATAAACGATTACCTTATTCATTTCTTCAAAAGTCTCCCTTTGACTCTCATCTTCACCTCCAATTTCTAGTTCATACCCTTCTGGTAAAGGATATGCTTCAATCTGTTCTCTTACAGTTTTTAAGATTTCAGAAGGTAAAACATCGCTTTTAGCTTGAGATTGAACTGTAATTGTTTTTACTCCATTTCTATGTTTAATATTAGATGGAAGCCATGTAGGGCTCACCTCCGCTATTTGCATTATTGGCACACTAGCTCCTGTAATACTACTTGTTACATAGTAACTTTCAATGGCTTCAAGATTTTTAGATTGAACAGATTTATCCTGTAAGATGATAGGAAGAGCAGTGTTCCCTTCCCATAAACTACCTACAGTTAACCCGTTGTAAGCCACCGCTAGTTCTCTCATTATCGTTGATTCTGTAATCCCAAGTTGATTGGCGACATTCTTATTGGCATCAATCTTTAAACTCATCTGGTTTTCAAAAACATCTGTAGTTACATTGTAAGAAAGAGCAGAGGTTCTCAAAATACTATCCATATCTGAAGCAATAGATTGTAAAGTATGGTAATCTCTACCCATGATTCTTAATTCAATCGGGGCTTCATAAGGAGTACCTTGTTGCATCTTTTTGACCAATATTAATGCTTGTGGGAATTTTTCTGGGAGTATATTTTCTAACTCTTTTACCCATTCATCAGTGGCATCATTTGAAATAGTATTGATAAGAATCTGTGAAAGATTCTCTTGAGGAAATTTTGGAGCGTAGTTATAATAAAACCTAGGAGATGATGTTCCAACAAAAGAAGCATAATTCACTAATTTATCATTGCCTTTTATTGTTTTTTCTATCGCAAATGTGATACTATCTGTAACGCTTAAAGATGTACCCGCTTTGGTACGAATCTCAATAACAAATTGATTTCTCTCCGCAGCAGGAAATAGTTTCTGTTTTTGTAAGAAATATAAAGATCCTCCTACTACAAATGTGATAAATGAGAAGAGCATTAATGTCTTTGGGTATTGAAAACAGAAATCAATAGCATGATCAAAAAATAACTCCAAATAATCTAATAAAGACTTTTTACCACCTTCTTTCTTTTCGAATTTCTTCTTGATAAAAGTATAGCACAGATATGGAGTTAAGAACATGGCAACGAGGTAACTTGCATTAATAGCAATGGCAACGGTTAAAGGCAGAGAATGTATAAACTCTCCTACTGCACCCGATAATGCAATTAATGGGAAGAACGCTCCTGCTATAGTCAAACCTGCAGTGAATACAGGGATTTTTAATTCGTCAGCAGATTTCCAAGCAGCATCGTAAGCAGGTAAACCTTCTTCTAGTTTCTCAACATAGTTATCTGCAATCACAATGGCATCATCTACCAACATGCCTAATACCACAATTAAAGAAGCTAAAGAAACTTGTTGAAGTTGTATTCCAATTCCATCTAAAATACCAAATGTAAAGGCAACTGTAACAGGAATTGCTAATGTTGCAATGAGTGCTACTCTAAAGGGTAACAATAAAAGAATTACAATGATTACAGAGACAATTGCAATGAAAAACTCTCTAATAAAATCATTGATACTTTCTTTTACATTTTCGGGCTGGTTGACTACGAAATCTATTCGAATATCGGATGGGATTTCAGATTGATATTCTGATATCATTTCTTCTACTTCAGTGCCAAAATCTACAATATTGTAGCCATTCTGCATTTCCATAGAGATCATGATAGATTCTGTGCCATTAACTCTTACTTTTTGAGTTTCTTTGGTCATGCCTCTTTCAACATCGGCAATATCTTTAATGCGAATGACATTACCCAATGCATCTTTTGCAATCACTTGGTTTTCTATATCCTCTTTTGACTTGAATAAATCGCGGTTTACAAAGCCTACTTTTTGTCCATTCACATCTACACTTCCACCTGGAACGATGATATTCTCAGATCGTAAAGCTGCAAATATTTGTGGAGTGTAGATTTTATATTGACTTAGCCTTCTAAAATCTATGTTTACATAGTAACACTCTTCTTTGGACCCTAATTTTTTGATCTTAGATAGTGATTCTATAGAGCGAAGTTTATCACATAGTTGATCTACATAACTTTGTATTTCTCGACTGTCTCTATCATCACTTTGAAAGGAAAGTAATAAGGCAACAGTATCACCAAAATCAGATTGAACAATTGGACCTATTACTCCAGCAGGTAACTCAGACAACTTTAATAATGTAAGTCTATGTTGAAGCTTTGACCAGAAAATATCGGCATCTGTCACAAAGTCTTGAAGTTCAACAACTATATAAAGTACCCCTTCTCTTGAATTTGAATACGTCTTTTCTTTGTTTACCTCTTCATAACTGAAAAGAAGATCTTCTATTTTATCGGTGACTTCTGTTTCGACATCAGTAGAAGTAGCACCTGGATAGGCAGCGACAACTAACCCTTCTCGAATATTAAATTTTGGATCTTCTCTTCTTGGCATATGTAGCAGAGAGAAAACACCGTACATCACAATCATAAATGTGATGGTCAATATGATCTGCTTATGATCTAACGCGGCTTTGACTATCGACATAATGTATGATTAGTAAGTGATTTTTGAACCGTCCATTAACTTTAATGGAGGATTAGTAATAATAATATCATTGTTATAGACCCCTTTAGTAATCTGTATGTTATTACCGAAGATCTTGCCCGTAATTACTCTTTGTTTGTATGCAATATTTTTCCTTGCTAAGTAGACATAATCTAAACCGTCAATATCATGTACTACTAATTCCATAGGAACTTGCACCATTTCTATTACTTCTTTTTCTTTAATATGAACGGTGCAAAGCATACCTTCTCTTAATTCCTTAGAAGGATTATTCAATAAAATATCAAGAGTAAATGATCTAGTTAATTTTGATGCAGAAGGGTATATTTTATTGATTGTTCCTTCAAGTAGTTCTCCTGTTGCTTCAACTTTTACATTTACTTTATGTTGATCATCAATTAAGTTGATTTTATTTTCAGGTACACCAACACTTGCATAAACTGAAGAATTATCAATTACACTTACAATAGGTTCACCTTGTGATATACCACCACCACTTCTTACCCAAATTCTACCGGCCTTACCATTTACAGGAGAATATAATGTGGTATATTTTAATTTATTTCTATAAAGGTTGTAACCTGATTCCGCTTGTTTTTGTAACGAAACAATTTTTTGATAATCGGCTTCTGCTAAACTTCCAGCATTGTACATTTTAGTCAGCCTCGAAAGTTGATCATTGGCTTCGTCTAGTTTGGCCTGATATATTTCTAAAGCTTGTTGATAATCACTTCTATCTAATTGTGCGATCTTTTGCCCTTTCTTAATATTCTGTCCTTCTTTGACATATACTTTAATAAGTTTACCATCTACCAAGAAAGAAAGTTCATGTTTTCCTTCAGACTTTAACTCACCTAATAAGTCAATTTCATCTTGAGTAGTTATTGAATTGATCTTCTGTGTTTTTACAGAATAAGTCACTTCTTTTTTAGGTTTTTGCTCTTCTTTACATCCAAATAAAGAAGACAGGATCGATAATATAAAAATAGATCGAAGTAGTGATTGGGTCCTCATTTTAAATAGTTTTTGTGGTATGATGAATTTAACCTATTCTTTCGAAAAATCATTAAATGATAGGAAAAATTTATAACACAAAATAAATATCATGAAAATTAATTGATTTCAGTTGTTCAAATGAATAATATGAAATTATATTGATAGTTGCTATAACAAATACACGATTTGATAAAGTGGTTATTAAAATATATATAATAGATATATCATCCTATAATATGTTTACTTCTATATTATTTCAAAAAAAATAACCCCATTTGAATCCACATGAGGTTATCTAGATATTACTAATGTTATTAAGATATTAAATAGTATTAGCTTATTTTTTATACTCCAATACTATCAATACGGTATGATGAAATGATATACGGCAAAGTAAATAAAATAATATTATATTATTGAATGTTTATTCACTTTTTAACAAACACATTGGTGTCTACCATCTGCTGAAAGAAGTCATTCAATGTTTCCTTTGCTGGTCTATAATTCATTTCTAATTCTTTAATACTTTTAGAATTATCTACAAGCCATTTATATCCAAAGTTTTTGCTGACCATTTTTCTACTTAATCCTTGTAACGGTCCTAGTAACCAAACCATAAACTTAGGTAACTCTTTCTTTGGTAGTGGATATTCGTTACCAAACTTATCTCTGAGTAAATTGGCCATCTCAAGAACAGTTAAGCTAACATTGGAAATAATATTTCTACCATTGGCATTTGGTAAGAAACCAGCATTGAAATGAGCCTCTGCTAAATCTCTTACATCCACCATACCAATATGTAAACCAGGAGCCCCCATTTTCATAGACCCATCCCCCATTTGTTTTATAATTTGGAAACTTTCTGATGTACTTCTTGGATTTATACCTGGGCCTAAAACAAAAGATGGATTGATAGTTACTAAATCCCATCTATCTTGTTTTCTATTTATTTCCCAAGCTTCTTGTTCAGCTACAGTTTTTGAATAATTGTAAGGTTGGTGAGTAACCGAGGAAGTTGTATTCCAAATGGATTCATCTGCTGTAGTATTTGGTAAATGAAGATTGTCTTTAGCATCACCAATAATAGCAACACAACTACTCGTTAATACGACTCTTTTTACTGACTCCGTTTCATTGACCGTATTAAGAACATTCATCGTACCTTTTAGTGCAGGATCAACCAAATCCTTTTGTGCATCTTTTACATTCATAATAAATGGTGATGCTGTATGGAAAACCAATTCACAGCCTTCCATAGCTTCTTTGTAAGAACCCTGTTCCAATAGGTCTGCTTTGAAATATTTTATGGTGCCAGGAGCATTTGCGGCCAGATCATTTAAGTATTTCAATTTCTCAGGGTTGTTAGGATTTCTCACAGGAGCATGTACAGTTAATCCTTCATCAAGTAGTTTCTTTACAATCCACCCAGCTACATACCCAGTGGCACCTGAAATCATTACCGGTTTTGTCTTATCAATCAAAGTCATACAATGGTTTATATATTTATTGCTTTAAATAGAATTTCTTCTTTACTAAATACTTCCCTACTTCCAATCAAATCTAACTCAAATTGTTTTAATTTATTGGTATTTTCAAGTAATGAATACATACTGCTTACCGTTCTTTCCATGGCTGAAACAGGGTTTTGCCCTTGTAATGTATGAGCAAGAGTTAATGCAGCAAACACATCTCCTGTACCGCAAACATCTCCCATATCGATCAAAGGATTATTAATAATATAGTATTCATTTCCATCAAATAATAATATAGTAAAATGATTGTTTGGTGTTTCATCTACTATTAATGAGGTGATAAATACAAGGTTTGGTCCCTTGTCATATAATGTTTTTGCTGCAGTTTTCGCTTCATCTAATGTAGATATTTTCCCATTTACTAAGTATTCGGTTTCAAAATGGTTTGGAGTGATCATATCGGCAATTGTCAAAATTTTTTCTTTGTATAAAGGTGGGACATCCTCACTAATGTAAAACCCAGAATCGACATCACCCATAACGGGATCACAACAGAAAATTGCATTAGGGTTTTCCTTTTTAATCGCATTCACTGTATCGTAAACAACATCACCTGTCGATTTACTACCTAAATAACCTGCTAGTATGGCATCACATGTCTTCATGGAAACATGAGAAAATACACCTTTTATTATTTTTCGTAAATGTTCTTCTGAAAATACATCTCCATCCCAATGAGGGTATTGAGTCTGTCCAGAAAACTGAACAGTATGAAGGGGCCATACTTCATTCCCTAAATATTGTAAAGGGAAAACAGCAGCAGAATTCCCCACATGTCCATAAGTTACATGAGATTGGATGGATAAAATGTGTTTCACTATATAGTTATTTTAGAAATAATGTGTCTTTTTTATGGATATCGACACTACATAGTGAAACATTATGTTTAATATGTAGTGTACCACAATTAAGTTATACAAAAATTAATAAATATAGATGAAGACCTGTAATAATATGAATGAAATTGTGCATGAGTATTACGATTATATTCATGCATTTATAAATAAAAAAGTAGGTGATCAGCAAGATGTTGAAGACCTTACTCAAGAAGTCATGTTCCGTCTGACGACTTCGTGTTTAAAAGCTGAGGACATTAAAAACCTTAAAGCTTGGTTGTTTCAGGTCGCAAGAAATGTGATCTATAATTATTATCAATCTAAAAAATTGGATACAAGTTCAGTACTAGATGATAATGCATTTACAGCGGAAGAAGAAACGGAACTTGAAGCATCTGATTACATCATTTCAATGATCAACCTGCTTCCAGAAGAATACGCCAAGCCATTAAAAATGGCAGATATTGATCAAATACCTCAGAAAAAAATCGCTGAAGAATTAGACTTAGGACTGTCTGCTGTAAAAATGAGAGTACAAAGAGGTAGGAAAAAACTGCTAGAGCTATTCCATAGCTGTTGTAATATTGAATATGATAATATGGGAAACTTTGTAGGATGTACTGTTAAAGATTCTTGTGATGATAAAGATCAAATATCGCTATAAAAAGGTGTAGGACCACAATATAATTGTGGTCCTACTTCATCTACTTTATTCTTTTTTTATTTAACGATTGCTTGCTAGTTCGTAAACTAGAGGTACGGTTAAACTAATTTGTATAGTTATAGGGTCATAAGTCTTTTATTGTTTTTGTTCACATGATAAAAGTACTTCAACCTAATTTTTTATTCAATACCTAAAAAGGGTGATTTTTATATAAAAACCGTTGGAACTGTATTGTTGAGTGTTAAATGACTATTTACTGAGGTAGTGTTGTAAAGAGTGTATGCTATTCTTATAAGATTGAGAAAAGGAATAGTTTAAAAAGCTGGTACAAAACAAATTTAACCTGCTATACCTCAGAAAAATACTACTCAACATAAGTTGATATTACCAGAATGATAATACATTTCTTTGATGCCACAAAGGAGATGAATTTTAATTGAAAATTAAATCATTTTGCATTATTTAAATCTGATTTATAATTATTTAGGTTAATATTAACTTACAAGTAAAACATTTATTCTGCAGTATCTTTTTTATGCTGATTTATCTTAATAATTAAATAGATCACTGACCCTAATGAAGTACCAATAGGTACCAACTGTTTAAAGCCAGTGAAATAAGCAAAAATCTGTAAAGGTATTAATGTGATAATAGCCCCAGTGACTATCCATTTTAAGTAAGGTGGCCTCTTTTCCATTTTTTTATGATCATTATGGTATCATTCTTTTTGAAATTTAATTGAAGTCATTACTCCATTAAAATCCAATATTTCTCCAATATACATGCCGTTTACCAAAGATGTTACATCAATAGTCAAAGTTTGAAATAAGTGATCTTGCATGAGTACTGTTCTTCCATAAATATCAAAAACAGTGATTTGTTTAATTTGTTGAGCACTTTCTAAAGTAATAGTGTTAGAGGTTGGATTTGGATAGACTTTTATGCTAGCTATGGAGTTAGCTGTAGCTGAAGTCACCTGATCGTTGTCAGTTATAGACAATATACTCGAACTCTTTTCACAGCCATTAGAATCTACTGCAATTACGGTGTATTCTCCCAAAGCATGTGGATAGATAACCTGCGATGTATCATTAAACATCTGATCTTCATGATACCAAATGTATGAGTTTAATGTGTCGAGGTTAGCGATCAGAATTTTTCTATCACTAAATGAAATCTGTGGAGTAGCAATACTGTCGTTCTTCAGAACAGTGAAGCTATTAGAGTAAGATGAACAGCCTTCGTTATTTATCACTTTTACTTTATAAGTCCCTTCCTCAAATGCTGTATAGGCATAATTTTCTGAATCATCAATCAGTACGTTGTCTTTGTACCATGAGTAAGTGTAGGTAGTATCATATGGGTTGGCCAATAGTTGAATACTAATATCTTCATCATTACAAAACCATGAATGTCTTGAACTACTAATTTCAAAGCTTTCATCAATCGAACAGTTCATACTTAAGGTTAATGTTAAAACATCAAATTCTAAATTATCCCAGTCAGAGTGTGTAGCCTTACACTGGTAGGTTCCAATATCATCTAATTGAAAATTTGAGATACTCAATGATGTTCCCACTAATTGATCTTCTTTAAACCACTGGTATACTACTCCCTCAATAGTATTTTCTAAATTATAAGTATAATCATTGCCCTTCACCACTTTCTGATCGACAAAAGAAGTGATACTACTTTGAGAAGCATAATTCATATCACTACTAGTTAGTTTCTCTAACTCATCAAAGAAAAGCCGGTTATAAGAAACATTGATTTGACTTTCAGTAGGTAAGCTAACAATAGTGGATAAGCGATTATTTGATAGATCAATTGTCTGAAGTTGATCGGGAATATTAATAGCCCAACCATCAAGTGTATTATGACTTAGATTAAGATGATTTAATTCTGATTTACCTGTAATAAAATCATCAATCTCACTGATATTATTATAACTTAAATCTAATATTCTAAGGGCGTTACAATTGTCTAATTGGTTAGTAAGGGATTGTATATTATTGTGGCTTCCTAAGACATGCATCAAGTTATTTAATCCAGCTAGATTGGGTACTTGGTCTAAATCGTTATGATGAAAAAAGAAGGTGCGCAAACTATCAAGTTCATTCACTCTTAGTAAATCTTCATCTCTTAAACGGTTATTGGATACATCCAGGAACCAAAGATTAGGTAAAGTCCAAATGGAATCACTTAATGTCTCCAAGTCACTATTATATGCTTTAATGATCTCTAAATCCCTTAATTGATTGATTTCATCAGGAAGTTCCCTTAAGTTGTTTATACCGTATAATAATAGTTCAGTAACTCTACCGTCTTCATTACTACTATAATAAGGCCAAGTCTGTATAGCTGTACTAGCATCATATGTGATATTTAATTCATCATATAAATTCTTTAAAGCAATAGAATCTTCATCGACAATTGGAATGAAAACTGGAGGAGGGTCAGTCACAACAATCACTAAATTCTTTGCTATTTCACAGTAACTACTTCCAGTAAACCTACCTTCAAAATTATATGTGCCGTTGCCTTCATTTCTAGGTAAAAAAACATATTCAGCATTACCAATAATACTGTTGTTTTGTAGGATTGTAGCAGTATTATCATTTTCACCATTAACTCTAAGTTCTAGATGAAATTCATCGGTATCATTAGTAACAAAAACGGTATCTAAATCAGGCGAAAAACTTAAAACACTTTCTTTGAAAACGGTTGTTTGATAGACAATACTATCTATAATTGTGGTATTTGGATAAGTAAAATGTGCTTTGATAACAACATCTGTGCTACTTTCATAAGGCAAATCGGCAGAGACATAATTTGCAGGTGTAAAACTATTGGTTTCAATATCATTGACAGTGAAATTTTGGAAAGTATATTGACTAAATGGTAAAGGGAGTTCATCAACTAAAGTAATATCTTGAGCAGACTCACTACTACAATAAGAACCATTTAATAATACTAAGCTACTCGTGGGGCGTTCTACAATTTCAATCTGTTTATTAATTTGAATGACACAGTCATTATCGGTGATGTAGTCATAACGAATCGTATGTTCACCTAATTCTAAGGTACTAGGATTGATAGTATATGATCCAGTACTTATATAGGTATCATCTAAAAAATAATATCCATCGCTTAGATCTTCATTATCTATTGTGGCTGTTACCAAAAAACTCACATCATCGGAATAAAAATACCTTTTTACAGAAGGTAAATTCAGTGCTACGTTGGCAGTTTTCACAACATAAAAATTATGCTTGACAGAGTCTACAACTGTTCCACTCGCATCTTCAAAATATGCAGTGATAGTAATATTCTTTTGTGTTCCTGATGTAATGTCATCACTAAATATTGATGAAGGAACAAAGCTTAGACCATCAGAGGATAAACCCGTTCCCTCATAACGGTCGATAGTGTAATCTTCAAAACCAGTCAAGCTAGAGTGAGTCGATAATACTATATCATCAGAATTGGAACATTTGCTTGAGCCTAAATTTAATGTATTTCCTTCATCATAAACATGAAAAACTTTAGTGTATTCTTTTGAACAATTTTCATCTTCTAATCTATACGTAACTGTATGTTGACCTACCCCTGCTTCATTAGGAAAGAATTGATTTTCTCTGACCGATGGTCCACTACAGGTTAATGTAACTTCGTCGCTTTCTACATCAGTAGATAAATCGATAGGTGTAGATAAAGATGTTGGGTAAGTGGCATCAGATGGAAAAAGATTAACGACATAGTTGTCTACATTCTGAACTGTAATATCAACTTCATTGGAATGAAAATCTTCTCCATCAGCAATTACCTTTCTTCTGAATTCATAATCCCCGTCATCATCTAATGTATTGATATAATAATCTTTAGAAGTGGCTCCACTAATATCGCTCCAGCCATTGTTGTTGTGGTTACTTTCCCATTGATAGGTAACAGAAGTAACTTCAGGAGAAATATCTGAAGGATTGACCTCACTTCCCACTAAATTGATCTCTATAGAATTACTACAAAAATGCTCTGTAGAAGGTGCAGAAATTGTATTATCAAATGTGATAACACTCATTTCAGAATCGGCATAATACACTCTTGAATTATTGGTAGTGGCTGAAGTGATGGCATAATTTCCTGCTTGGTCATTAATGTTAATCTCAAAAGTGGCCTCAGCTCCTGAAAGGTCATTAGGAATTGGTGATATTTGAATGGTAATATTATAACTTCCGTCATCTTGTCCAGCAACAGACATATCTTGTCCATCTAATGTTGCGGTAATGCTCGAAATACTTTCAGAAAAGGTAGCATTAATAAGTACAATATTACCATCTTCAATTTGAGTTCCATCAGAATCATTATCCGTTGAAATGACTACCGTACTAAATGTTGGAGGTTCACTATCGATTTTATAATTGTTGGAAGCTATATAGGTGTTTTCATTAATATTTGCTCTCAGCTTATAGGAATCGCCATGGACTAATTCTGATGAGATGGTGACATCAATTGCAAATTCAGTGCCTGTGGATACAGTGTTAACTGAAATCGTTACATCTGAGGTTTGAGTATCATTTTTTAATACCTGAAAGTCATCTTCTGAAACATCCAAACCATTCCCTTCTAATGACCAAGATAATGTAGAATTGTTGATATATGTATTGTTATTATGAGACAAATTAGTAACAGTTTGACCCATGGATTGTGCCCCATTTATAACAATAAAAACGATAATAAATTTAAACGAGAGTGAGATGAATTGACTAAAATCATCTTTTGTAGAAAGTAGCATTTTTGGGTAATAAATTAAAGATAGTACTAGGTTTAACTTGAGTAAGTCACTCATATTTAATAACTTACGCAATATACAAATAAATAATCCAAAAATAATTTAAATATTCCATGAAGAAATTGTGTAATTCGAAAAATCTAGAGTTTGTTTAGAAGTTTTCTAAACTAGAAAAGGTGACGAAAAGCACTAATTAAATGAATTTGCCCTCACTATCTTTGAAGAAGAATTATTAAATCTAGCTGTAAAAAAAGTAAATCACATTTGTGAATTATTACGCCTTATGATGTTCAAAAAACTCATACCTCCAAAACAGTGGCAACCCGTTGTTTTTGCGTTAATGGGAGCGATCGTCGGGCTTACGGTTTACATTGCATATAATGCTAGAGTCACTTCGTATTTGTCAGATGATCCAGAAACCTGCGTTAACTGCCACGTTATGACTCCTCAATTTGAGAGCTGGAAACACAGTTCACACAGGGAAGTAGCTACTTGTAATGATTGCCATGTACCCCACGACAACTTTGTATCAAAGTATGCCTTTAAAGCAAAAGATGGACTATACCACGCATCCATGTATACATTACACATGGAACCACAGGTAATTAAGATGCATCAGCCAGGACGAGAAACTGTTCAGGCTAACTGTGTTCGTTGCCATGGTGATCAAGTAATGGATCCTAAGGATGAATCTTTGGTCACTTCTTATGTACACAATCGTACTGATCGTGCATGTTGGGAGTGTCATAGAGAAATCCCTCACGGAAGAGTTAAATCTTTATCTTCTGTAGGATACCAAATTCAAACTTTACCTGTACAAGGTGAGAAAAAAGATGTTATACCTTCTTGGCTCGAAGCAGCCCTTAAAAATAAGAATTAATAAACATGAGTTCTAAAGTTACAAATTGGCTTTTATTTTTAGCTACCGTTGCGGTAGTAGTGCTTCTTGCGATGTTAGGAAGCAACATTTCAGACCGTAAATCTGAATCTCAATTCGCTTACCAGCCACAAGTGAAAATTCAAAACCTTGATCCTCGTAATCAAGTTTGGGGTGAAAACTTCCCTCGTCAATACCAATCTTTCTTAGAAACTAAAGAACAAGATTTCTCTTCTAAGTATAATGGTAACCAACTTCGTGATGCATTAGAAGAGTCTCCAGAACTAGTAGTTCTTTGGGCTGGATATGGTTTCTCAAAAGACTATAACCAACCAAGAGGCCACGGTTATGCTATGGATGACATCACTAATACACTAAGAACAGGTGGTCCTACTGAACCAGGTACAGGTCCTATGCCTGCTACTTGTTGGACTTGTAAGTCTCCAGATGTACCTCGTTTAATGAACGAAATTGGTATCGCTGAATTCTATAAAGGAAAATGGTTTGACAAAGGTGCTGAAATCCATAACCCAATTGGTTGTGCAGACTGTCATGATAACAAAACTATGGCGTTGAAAATTACTCGTCCAGCGTTAATCGAGGCATTCGAATCAATGGGTAAAGATATTAACGATGCATCTCACCAAGAAATGAGATCATTAGTTTGTGCACAATGTCACGTTGAATACTACTTTAATAAGAAAACACCAGTTGAAGGTGTTCCTTACTTAACATTCCCTTGGAAAGACGGTTTAACTGTTGATGACGCTGAGAAATACTATGATGATATCAACTTCTCAGACTGGACTCACAGCTTATCAAAAACTCCAATGTTGAAAGCTCAACACCCAGGTTATGAGATCTTCCAACAAGGTATTCACGCGAAAAGAGGTGTTTCTTGTGCAGACTGTCACATGCCTTACAAAACTGAAGGTGGACAAAAATTCACAGATCACCATATCCAGTCTCCTTTAGCAAACCCTGCTAACTCTTGTCAGGTTTGTCACCGTGAGGAAGAGAAAGAGCTTATCGCTAACGTATATTCTAACCAAGACAAAATCAAAGAAGGTGCTAAACGTTTAGAGAAATTGTTAGTTAGAGCTCACGTTGAAGCGAAAAAAGCATGGGATTTAGGTGCTACTGAAAAGCAAATGGAGCCTATCTTAAAGAATATTCGTCACGCTCAATGGAGATGGGATTATGCTGTAGCATCTCATGGTGGTTCTTTCCACGCTCCTGTTGAGGTAGGTAGAATTGTAAACACTGGTACTGATAGAGCACAAGAAGCTCGTATCAAACTAGCTCGTTTATTAGCTGACCTTGGTTACGATAAAGAAGTTCCTTATCCAGATATCGATACTAAAGCTAAAGCGCAAAAGTATATCGGTTTAGATATGGATAAGTTAGAAGCTGAAAAAGCTAACTTCAAGAAGACTATCGTTCCTGAATGGTTAGAAGCTGCTAAAAAACGTGAAGCGGCTATGGGTATCCAGACGATCTCAAGTAAATAAGAAATTTACATACTATATTTGAAGCTGTTGTACTACTACTCTATTTCTAAATTTTAGATTTAGTGTATGTGCAACAGCTTTTCTTAATTTAATACAAAGGGATTATAAATTATTTTCAAATCCTTTTAGTAAGCTAGGATATATCAGAATTATGAAGAAGATCTTCAAATTTATATTTTCAAACGAACTAACTCTTGTAAGTTTGTTTCTCTATGCCATCAGTATGGCGGTGGCAACTTTCGTAGAAAATGACTTCGGAACACCTGCTGCAAGAGAACTTGTTTACAATGCCACATGGTTCGAAATATTACAAGTAATATTAGGACTAAACTTCATTGGTAACATTAAAAAATACAAGCTTTTCAGAAAAGAAAAAGCTGCTGTATTTACCTTTCATGCTGCTTTCATTATCATCTTATTTGGTGCATTCGTTACTCGTTACTTTGGATACGAAGGTAACATGCATATTAGAGAGGGACAAAGTAGTAATAAACTTGTCTCTTTAGATCGCTATTTCCAAGCTCACATTCATGGAAACGGCGAAAATAAAGAATTTTCAAAGAAAAGCACTTTCACACAGATCCATCAACCTAATTTTGATTGGGAAGAAGATATTAAGGGAGATAATATTATTATCACACCTAGAGAGTTTATTCCTGATGCGGTACAATCTGTTGTTGAAGGTGAAGCGAACGATGCCATTATTGAAATTGTAACGGCAACGGATCAAGGTAGAAAATCTATCTTTCTTGAAAGAGGTAAGAGTATGTTCTTAAACGGACAAGAAGTTACTTTTGATAATCCTGTTCCAGGAGCTATCAATATTCAGGAGAAAGGAGTTGATTATACCATCAATGCTCCAGCACATTTAAGTTATTTCATCATGGCTCAGCAGGTAAGTGGATCTACTGATGCTAACAAGGAAGATAAATTACAACAACAAGCTTTATACACTATGGGTGAATTAAAGTTTGTGATTAAAGATATACATCAAGGTGTAAAAATTGGGTACTCTCCAGCAACTACAAAGAAAATGAAGCAACAAGCGGCTGATTTATTATTTGTAGATGTTGAAGTTAATGGAGAGAAAAAAGAAGTGACTTTAGCTAGCTTAAGTGGTGTTGTTACTCCTTTTAAAGAAGTGAATCTTGGAGGATATAAAATTGATGTCTCATTTGGACCTGTGATTACTGAGCTTCCATTTAGCTTGTTCTTAAATCACTTTGAAATGGAAAAATACCCAGGTTCTGAAAACCCTTCTGCTTACTCATCAGAAGTTATCGTTCAAGATGGAGAAACATCATATCCTTACACCATCTTTATGAATAATGTATTAGATCATGCCGGTTACCGTTTCTTCCAAGCTTCTTTTGATCAGGATGAAAAAGGTACTATTCTTTCTGTGAATCAAGATAGACCGGGTACAATCATCACATACATAGGTTACTTATTAATGACTTTAGCCATGATATTGAGTTTATTCGAAAAGAAATCAAGGTTCAGATTAGTAAGTGGGAAACTTTCCAAGTTAAAAGCACAATCAGTTACACTTCTTATTGGTTTACTTGCCATTGGATATAGTTACTCAGCAAAAGCACAACTTGTAGAAGAAGATGTGGCAATTGAGGTAACTAAAGAGGCAGAAGCTCCAGCTGTTGTCGAGAGGTCACAACATGTAGCTTTGGAACACTCAAAGTTATTTGGTAGTCTGTTAGTTCAAGATATGGACGGACGTTTAAAACCGATCAATACTTTGAGTTCAGAATTCCTTCGTAAGCTTACAAGAAAAACAACTTATAAATTAGAAAAGCAAGACGGTACTATTGAGATGATGAACTCTGATCAGTTATTCCTTGCTTTACAGATGGACCCGAACTATTGGCAAGCAATGCCAATAATTAAGGTAGATAAAGATGCAGGTACTCCAGTTTTCGAAATTTTGGGAATTGAAAAGAAGCCAATGGTTTCATTCAACGACTTAATCGACGATGCAGGAGATTATCTATTAAGAGATGCCGTAGATCAAGCTCAAAAGAAGAAACCTTCTGAGAGAGGAGAATTTGATAAGGAGCTGATTAAAATAGATGAGCGTTTCAATATCTTATTTCAAGGTCTTACAGGTAATTATTTAAAGATTTTCCCTGTACCAAACGATCCTGATAACAATTGGTTTAATTCCAATTTTATGGGTACTCCATATACATCTGAGGATTCTACGTTTGTTCGTAATATCACAAAGATGTATTTCATGGAAATCTATAAAGCTCGTCAGTCGAATGAGTGGCAAGATGCAAATCAAACATTAGAATATATCCGCCTTTTCCAAAAGAAGATGGGTGAAGAGATTTATTTATCGGATACAGCAATCAAAATGGAAATGTTGTATAACAAGATGAATATTTTCAATAACCTCTTCCCTATTTATTGGATGTTGGGTATTTACTTATTAGCTGTTGCTTTATGGAGAGTATTTACTATAAATAAGCTAAGTGATAGAGCGTATACTGCAGGTGTCGTTTTAGAAATGATTGCTTTTGTCTTCTTTACAGGTAACTTACTGTTAAGATGGTATATCGCTCAATATCCACCATGGACAAATGGTTATGAGATGTTGATCCTTGTTGCTTGGGCCTTATTCTTATTTGGTTTTATCTTCTATAAAAAATCAGATTTTATTCTACCTCTTGTTTCATTATTTGGTGGTACATTATTATTTGTAAGTTTCTTAGACTGGTTGAACCCTGAGATTACCAATTTAGTTCCTGTATTGAAATCATATTGGTTAAAAATACATGTAGCTATTATTGTAAGTTCATATGCACCTTTAGCACTATCAGCATTACTTGGTTTTATCAATTTGATATTCATAGCTATTAGAAATGATAAATTTAAGAAGCCTATTCTTGAATTAACTTATGTTAGTGAGTTGTCGATGACAATCGGTTTATATATGTTAGCGATAGGTACTTTCTTAGGCGGTGTTTGGGCGAACGAATCATGGGGACGTTATTGGGGTTGGGATCCTAAGGAAACTTGGGCACTTATCTCAGTAATTATTTACGCCGTAGTATTGCACTTACGATTAGTTCCTTCTTTAAAAGGCAACTATACTTTCAACTTAGCAAGTTTATTAGCTTTCTCAAGTATCGTAATGACATCATTTGGTGTAAACTATTATTTAACTGGTTTACACTCGTATGCTACAGGTGATCCTGTACCTGTTCCTACCTTTGTTTATTGGGTAGTGTCATTTGTATTTATATTGGCAGTTACCGCTTATTATAGAGATAAGAAGAAAATATAATCAATAGATTATCAGATATATAAATGGTCATTTTTCATTTTTTTGAAAAGTGACCATTTTTTTGGTGACATTTTTAAAGCATCGATATAAGAAGGTGAATCAAAAAACAAAACAAAATTACATTATGAAAAAGTTTCTCTCAATCGCCTTATCAATGCTTATGTCATTATTCGTTTTTGCTGAAGATGATAAAAATAAAAACACTGAAGAAGCCATTGTCAATTCATCAGAAAGTACAGAGAAAGTAGAAATATTTAAAGGCATGTACTTAAATATGACTGATGAGGACACATACAATTATATTATTAAAGAGTTAGATGGTGAAGTAGAAAGCCATGGTGAATATTTAGTTGATTTTCTTGGACAGGAAGTATTTATGCGTCCTATTTTTGAAAATGATAGATTAAGTAAAGTAGATATTGTTTTCAGATCTGAAGATGTAGGGTTAGTTGAATCTAACTTAATCATGCTGGAAAAAGTCTTAAATGGCATGGAAGGATGGACAGAGTTCAAAGCAACGACAGATCAATGGTTATTTGAAAAAGATATGGACAATACTATTCAACAGATGAATCAGTTGACGGTATATACCTATGGTATTCATAGAGATGAAATCGGTCATGGTTGGCATGCACAAGTCCAGTTTGCTCCTCGTTTTGATTCAGGTGTTGAATTAACAGAGGAAGAAATGAATGAAAAAAGAGAAGAAGTTAACCAGATCATCAACTAATTCGTTATTTCTTATTAAACTTTTCTTAGGTCATACATCAATGTATGACCTTTTTAATTTTGTCAATTTTAAATAACTATAATAATGATTACCTTTATAAATAGATATTATTCAAAATAGATATGAAAAAGACGATCATCACTTTATTCTTATTATTAACCGTATCAATTACTTTATTTGCACAAGAAAAAAAAGAAATACCACCAATTGAAGATCCTGTAACGAAGGAAGGGTGGATTAATGATGCAAATATTGCTTTTAAATCGGCAAAAGAAGAGAACAGGCCTATGATCATGGACTTCACAGGAAGTGATTGGTGTGGTTGGTGTAAGAAAATTGACAAAGAAATTTTTGATACACCTGAATTCAAAAAATGGGTAAAAGAAAACGATATTATTTTACTTGAACTTGACTTCCCAAAGAGCTTTAAACAATCAGAACAGTTAAGAGCTCAAAATTATTTTCTCTCACAACAGTATAAAATACAGGGCTACCCTACTATTTTAGTCGTAAAAGATGGAAAAGGAATTCAGATGGGATATCAAAAAGGTGGAGCTGAAGCATGGATTAAATCAGTAGAAGATCAAATGGAAATTTAAAAAAAAAGGATCAAGTAAGTTAATTACTTGATCCTTTTTTTTAGTGGTTATTTCCTGGTTCCCAGATTAATCTACAGAATGCACTCATACGTTCATTTTCTCTGTAAATAGGTATACCGGCTACGATACCTACTAATAGATTGTCTGCCAATGCGACTCTCATTTGTGGTCTAATTGTCATATCAAAATCACCACTTTCTATTGTTTGGTTAAATTCCACTCCAACAAAATTGGTGGTACCTGGGATCATATAGTGAAAGGAAGGGTTGATTTCATAAGAAAAATCAAAAGTCTTAGTTTTATATACTTGCTCAATACTTGGCCCTGTATAAATTAAGGAGTGCCAATTTCTTCCCCATCTTTTTGCAACAACAAAGAATGGATTATAAATATTCCCTTTGACTAATGGATCTCCCCAATCTCTAAAGTCTGAAAAGGTGATTTCGTTGATATAACCTAATGCCATAGACATGTTCATCTTTTCAGAAACAAGAAAAGTCCATTGTGTCGCTAATTTTAAACTTTCTAATTTATCAGAGGGGATAGAATCTCTCTCTACACCTTCTTGTGGTGCATAAAAGACAAATGGCAATTCGACTTCAAAACCTAATCTATTGATGGGAGCCCATTCGTATTCTACTAAAGTTTCGTATTTATCATATTTGAGATTATCCACTAGTTCCATTCCGACGTTCCATTCTTTTTCGCCTTTTCTTGCACCGAGGTCTCGGATAAGGTCTATATATAGAGGCTCAGCATGGAGAATTTTTACAGGTAATTGATCATCTTCATAATGGTGAATATAAATACTATCTTCTTGTGTTTTTGAATAAATAATGTCATCATCATTCTGGGAAAAACTGTAAAATGATAAGAACATAAGTAGTATTACGAACAAATTAGATTTCATAAATTAGGTCAAATGAAAATTAGAGAAGTTTTATATACTACAAATATAGAAGAAGAATATTATTGTGTTGTTTGTTGAAAATAAAAAAACCTACCTCAAAAGAGATAGGTTCTATTTTTATACTTTTTAGATCTCAAAATCACCAGTGTAATCCTTGTATTTTACTCTGTAGAACAAACTATAGAATACTGGAACTAAGACCAGCGTGAGTACTGTAGCAAACAGTAAACCGAACAATAAACTGACTGCTAACGGTTCGAACATTACTCCACCTCCTAACCAAAGTGGAATTAAACCACAGACAGTGGTTGCTGTTGTCAATAAGATAGGTCTAAACCTTTCCAGTGCTGCAGCTACTACAGCATCTTGTGGGGTACGTTGGTTTTCAGTTAACTCAATTTCAATTCTATCAATAAGAACAATACCATTATTAACCACAATACCAGCGAGTGAAACCAAGCCTAAGAAACCAAAGAAGCCCATATACGAATTACCAATAAATAATCCATAGTATACACCAATTGCTCCCATTGGGATTGTTAATAATATAATTGCTGCTTTCTTAAGCGAGTTAAACTGTCCTACAAGGAGCAGCACAATGATACAGAATGCTAAAGGTAAAAATTCAATCACTGAGCCTATACCTTTTCTTGTTTGTTCAATATCACCACCAAAATCGAAGAAATATCCTGTTTCCCATTCCTTTTGATCTTCTTCTAACCACGGTCTCATAGATGCCATCACTTCATTTGAAGTTGTATTTTTATCTACATTGGCTGTTACTGTGATAGTCTTGAACAGGTCATACCTTTTAATTTTTGTATACTGCCATCTTGGGATAATATCAGCTACTTGTTTTAGAGGTACGTTTTGACCATTCATTTGAGAGTAGATATTGATCGATTCTAACTGATTTAGAGTATAATTTCCATTATGAGCATCTTTCATCATGATAGGAATCGATTCGTCATCTTCTCTATATTTATCCAATTCAACACCTGTGATGGAAGTCAGCATGGATAAGGCAATATCTTGATTGGTCACACCAGCTAACTCAGCCCGATCAGGATCAATTTTAATGATGAACTTTTTCGTTTTCATCCCCCAGTCATCCCCGATATTTTTAGCACCCGGAATGGTAGCCAACTTCTCTTTTGTCCTGTCTACCAATTCATAAAGAACTAAAGGATCTCTACCAGAAATACGTATTTCGATAGGATTATCCGCTCCACCTGCACTTCCTAACCTTTTGATTCTAGGCTGAACATCAGGGAAGTGATTGAAAATAAACCAATCCAAACTATCAATTACAGTCTGATTAAAATTGTCGGATGTGGTGTTGATCAAAATATGTGCAGTGTAAGAGGATTTCTCAGGAGCTTTATAACCCAAATCATATTTTGGAGCACCTTCTCCTATATAAGTGGTGAAATCTACTACTCCTTCAGTATCTTCTTCATGCTCAGGTTTTAATAAGAACCTTTGTAGGTAATCATCGACTTGCTGTACCACATCTTCTGTAACTGTAATATCAGAGGTCATTGGTAATTCTAAGTTTACTGTTACCAAAGCTCTATCAGAGTCAGGCATAAAGATAAATGGAACATAAGGAGCAATCTTTGTCATCGATAGGAAACATAAAAGAATCACCATGATAAAAAGGATTGGCCTTTTTAAATTCCATATCAAAAAGGGTTTATACAAACCTACCAATTTATCAAAATTGGACTCAGAATGCTTGTTATTCTCTGATTTTGGCTCCTTCTTCTTTACTCTAATGAGGTATGTTGCAAGCAATGGAATCAAAGTAATCGACATCACCCATGAACTAACAAGTGCAATCGTGATTACTACGAAAATTGGACCTACTACCTCTCCCATTGTAGATTTGGCAAGGTAGAATGCTAAGAATGCTGCAGATGTTGTTAAGGTTGAAATTAATAAAGGAACAGTAAGTTCTTTTGCCGAACTAATAGCTGCATCATATACTTTATCTCCCCTTTCCATTTTTACCATAATGGATTCAGAAACTACAATAGCGTTATCTACTAACATACCCAATGCCATGATCAAGGCAGCTAATGAGATCTGATTTAAACCTACATCTAATAACCCCATGATAACAAATGAAATCACAATTGTAGAAGGAATTAGTGCGGCAACAACAAGCCCTGTTCTTAATCCTAAGAAAAGTAGCATTACTGCTAATACAGTTGCTACAGATTGGATTAAGTTACTAACGAAAGCATCTACCGAAGATTCTACATATAAATCTGCAGAGGCACTTCTAGTAAATTCAATACCCCATGGATATTGCGATTGGTAGTATTTTATTTTTTCATCAATCTCTTGCCCAAGATCAACAATATTACCACCATCCTTTAATTTGACACCAATAGAAATGGCAGGCTTTCCGGAAACCTTTACAATACTAGATGCTGGATCCTTGTACCCTCTCCTAATTTTTGCAATATCCCCTAAGTGTACCGATTTACCATCTTTTAGTGGAATCACGACGTTGGAGATATCTTTTACCGACTCAAAACTACCTGTAGGCTCTAGAATAATTCTTTCATTACCATATTTAATATCTCCTCCAGGGAAAATGATATTGGTATTGGCAATGGCACTTTTAATCATATTTGTAGTCAACTGATATTGAGAAACAGCTGCATTATCAAACTCTACAAATACATTTTCTACCTGTTCACCTACAATCTCTACTCTTGCCGCATTGGGTAGTTTAATTAAACCATCTTTTACGTCTTTGGCGATATCATAAAGCTCTTTGTACGAATAGCCATCTCCCGTAATAGAATAGATGACACCGAACATATCGACAATATCTTCGTCTTTAATTTGAATAGAGCAACCGTCTGGTAAATCTGGTTTCACCTCATCGACTCTTCTTCGAATCTTATCATAGATAGGTTGCATCTCCTTGTACATCTCTTTAATCTCTAAAGTGATGATAGATACATTATTTCTAGATTCAGATTTGATATAGCTTAATTCAGAAACTTGTTGAAGCTGCTTCTCAATTTTATCTGTAACAAGCATTTCAACACGTTCAGGGGAACCACCAGGGTACGTCGTCACTACAGAAACAAAACGTACTGTAAATGGAGGCATACTGTCTCTTGGCATCTGTTCATACGTCTGAAAGCCAAGTACACCCAACACAACTATTAATGTAAATGTGAGGATGTTATATTTTATCGAAAATTCAGTAATATTCATCCTACTTTTTTATTTCTGTTGGTATTTTGGTAAGAACTTTACTTTAAGTCCATCTGTAATTTTTGTGACTCCAGATGTGACAACACTATCACCTTCTTTTAAACCAGATAGTACTATAAATCCATTATTTCTTAGCTCTCCGATTTTAATTTTGGTCATATGTACCGTTCCTGTTTTGTCATCATTTTTCTTTACTACGAAAACAAACTTTTCACCTTGCACATCTTCATTGACTGCCTCAACAGGAACTATCATAAATGGTTCAGTAGATTTTTTCTGAACTTGGAAAGTGACATTGGCCGACATACCTGGTCGAACTAGATTTGATTTTGTATCTAGTAAAACGGTGACAGGGAAAGTGGATGAAACATCAGAAACATAAGACATTTTTGTTACTCGTCCGGTAAACTTCTTTCCTTTTACGGAAGTAAATGAAACGCTTACTTTATCTCCATTTGATATCTTAGAAATATATTTTTCAGGAATGCCAACTTTAATTTCTAAATCATTGCCAGAAGCAAATTTGACTACAGCATTACCAGCTTTAATATTTTCATTTTTCGAAGCAATTTTCTCAGCGATGATACCATTCATAGGTACATAAAGTTTGTAGTACCCCAATTCTCTTCTTTTTAAGTCTTCTGTTTGTTGACTGGTTTCAAAAGAAGCTTTTGATGATGAAAAAGCATTTTTAGCTTGTTCGTATTCTGAAAGAGAGACATTGTTCGCCTCATATAACTTCTTAGTACGATCAAGATTGGCCTTAGCTGTTTCCAGTTGTACTCTTGCACTTTGTGTTTGAGCAACAACTTGCTGGAAGGCGATTTTCGCATCAGAATCGTCAATTGTCGCAATAAGTTGTCCTTTCTTGACAACATCTCCTTCAACGACTCTGATGCTCGTTAGTACACCACTAACTCTAAAACTTAAGTCAGATTCTGTTCCAGCTTTGGAAACACCAGCAAACGTCTGGAATGCTTCACCACCGGAATAGAATACTTGTTTATATCGTACAGGTCTAATGATCTCTTCTTTAGTTTCCTCTTCTTTTTGACAAGAAAAGAAGGATATACTCAACCAAATTGAAAGTGTTATCTTGATAAGATTTTTCATGGATCTATATTTTGCTAATTTCTATTTTCTGATTTGATTCTGATATAACTCAGTGATTTCTTGATTGATCTGTTCTCTTTCTTCATCTGTCTGTAATAAAGAGAAATTACCTACCGAGCGTTGAATTGACATTGATGCTTCTAAAAATTGATAAACAGCATTTGAGGCCTGTTGTTCCGATTCAAAAGCATTATTCTGTGCATCAATCAACTCAATAATAGACACTCTTCCTTTAGAATAGTTGTCTCGAACAATCTCATAGTTTTTCTGAGCGGCCTCCATGGCTTCTCGTGAGTTAGTGATATTGGTTGAGGTGGATGCTAAATCCAATACCGCACTTCTGACTTCTCTTTCTACATCCACTTTGGTCTGATCAAGTAAAGATTGCGTCTGAAGTTGGTCATATCTTGCTTTTTGGTAGGTACGTTGCTTCTCAAAACCAGAGAATAATGGAATACGAGCCACTACAGATATATTCCAGTTTTGGTCTAAAGGATCAATTTCTACTCCATTTAAAGATTGAGATTCAGAACCGATTCCTCCTCTTGCGAGTACTCGATTGTACCCACCACTCAATGCTACTTCAGGAATAAAACGATTTCTACTATCCGCTTTTCTTTGACGTTCCAAAGCTAAAAGTTGAGCACTATATTGTTGTACAACAGGTCGCTGTATAAGAGCTTTGTCCACAATATATTCTGAAACAATTAAAAGTGAGATCGGATCTTCAACTAAATAAGCCATACCATCGGTAGCTAGTCCTCCATAGATACCATCTGTCAAGTCAACATCTTTTACCATAATACTCTCTTTCATTTCTCTGTTGAGTATTGAATTCATAACGAGCATTTGTTGGCGTTCAAAAATATTGGCATCAATCAACTGTTGTTCTGCTTTTGCAAGATTTGATTTCCAACGGTAAACGTCTGAGCTTCCAGAGTAACCCACATTCTCTCTCATCTCAGCGATCTCAAGGTTTCGCTTGGTAGACTCTAAATATTTCTTTGTGATATTTACCTGAGTTCTAGCAAATAATAAATTGTAATACGCTATTGCCGTTTGATAGACCACATCATATAAAACTTGTTCATTTCCAGCTACCCTTGCGTCTTGTAAAAAACGTTGCACTTTTGCATTGGCAAATACACGTTCAGAATAGATGATTTGTTGTAACTCAGCATTGGCAAAAGCTTGTCTTTCAGCTCTTGTACCAAATGATCTTGATGCTGTAGGTTGGTCAATTAACGTTGCTCCGACACTCGCTTCAATAGAAGGCATTAGTGCCGAATTGGCCAACCTTCTTATTTCATCTCCTGAAAGTGTACCGTATGTAGAAGCTTGGTAACTTAAATTATTCTCAATGGCTTCTTCAATTACATGTTCTAAAGATACTGTGGTCTGCTTTTCTGATTGATCATAGACCCAATCTGCATTAAAGATTGTTTCCCACTTTGGAAGGTAATCAAGCTTTTGTGATACAGAAGCATTCAATACAATCTTACTTTCATAGTTAATGATGACTGGAAGGTCTTTCGCGTTGGCATCTCCATCAAAAATGGATTCAAAATTTAAAGCAAAACGCCTAGCTATAATATTGTAACGATCTTCGGTGATCGTTCCGATTAAAGCACCATTTTCTACGCCTTTTTTACCATCTGTAGAATACACCAATAATCCTCTATTTACTAATGAATCATTTAAGACCTTGATTTGCTCATCCTTAAGTTTGAAAAGGTGCGATAGATAAACAGCATCGAAGGAAGTATCGATTTCTGCTAGAATTTCGGTTACACTATCTTTTCCTTTAATTACTTTTCCTTTTAAACCTGCTTCTTTAATAATAGGATCGATAGGCTTACGTTCTTGGTATACATTAAAAATGTACTCATCAATAACAATGGCGACATTCGATATATTACAAGCCTCTTTAAAAGTATTTAAATCATACTTTAGGTTGGAACTGGTTTGTACGAAAGTAAAGTTTGAAATATTAGTTGTCCCTTCTGGTGTCATGTGTATACCTTGTGTAATTGGATCAACCACTCCCCAAGCCATTGTTGGCTTTGGAAAATTTTTCGCCTCAGTTACAGTCAATGTACTAAGTACACCCAAGGTAATAATCGCATCTACTTCTTTAGCTTGAATTAATTTCTCATAAGCTACTTTACCTTTTTCTGCATCCCAATCTATACTGATCAAATACTCATCGGGAAATGAAACTTCATAACTAGCTCCTAAGACAGCAGTGACTTCCTCTTTAAGAATCTCAACAAATGGAGAGGTTCGGTATTCTTCCCCATCAATTAGTATTCCTATGCCTATTTTTTTCGTATCTGACTGAGAATAAGCCTGACTACTTATTACAGCAAATAGGCAACTCCATAATATTAGTGTTATTAAGGATGATGTTCTTTTTGTTTGATTCATTGTAGAATAAATGACTTGTTGATAAGTTAAGTCCTGTGTAAAGTGTATATAAATTAAAATGACTTTTCGAAGAATAGTCAAAATAACGACGTTACTTTTCGTATTCTAAAAAAAGGATTAATTGTTAATGATAAAAGTATAAAATCATTTTTACTGTAACGACGTTTCCTAAAATCGAATTACCATTTTAATGACAAATAATCGTTAATCTTGTGATATTTTATCAGTTTTTACCCGAATAATAATGTGTACCACACTAAAAGAATATCATTGTCTGACAGAATAAATATTAGCTTACAGAAAATGGGTCTGTTCGGATTAACAATAATAGATTGTTATATACCGCTCTTTCAATCAAATACTATCAAAAAATAGTAGTTTATTATTATACATTTTATCTATTGTAACTAAAGTCTAGCCTTACTGTTTTGAGTATTGAAGTTAGATTGATTAAAAAAATTAGGGCAAAAAAATAAACCTCTTCTCAATGAGAAGGAGGTTTACTGTAATGCTTAACGATTCATTATTCAATGATATATACAAATATTATTATTTCAAAATAGTGCAAAATGTTAAGTGATTTATTCTTTGTTTTCTATCAATATTTGTCATTTTATAAATGAATTATATTGATGATTAAAAATATCGTAAATAGGAATTTTGGGGAAATCAAATAAGTTGAGACAAAAAAATAACTTCAAGAAAATGTTTCTTGAAGTTATCCCAATCTTTTCCTAATTTTTATTCAAATCATTATTTCCTTAATATGAATAAGTATATATACTGTTATGAAAATATTTTGTTTAAGTCTAATCATTAATAAGTGGTAATACCAATAAATTTAACAATCGGAATTTGAAACAATTGTAAATAACTTGAACGGAAAATTTTGATAAATTCTGATCTATAAAGTATCTTCAAACTATTACTCAATATCATAAAACAGAAGATTTCTATTCTTTCTAATGGACGATTTTACTAGAAATGCACAGCAACTCTGTGAGCTATACGGCATTACAGAGCAAGACACAAATTATATTCATCAGCTTAAAGATACTGCGCTTAAGGCTTTACCTGGAATGATAGAAAGTTGGTATAATTGGTTGAAGTCTACCCCAGAATTTTTTGAATACTTTGCAGATACTAATACTCTTGAAAGAGTACAAAGGATGCAGTTGGGCTTTTGGGAACAATTTTTTGATGCAGATATTGATGGTGATTATGTGAAATCCAGAAGGAAAGTAGGCGAAGTACATGCCCGTATTGGCCTATCACAAGAAATTTATCTTGCTGGAGTAGATCACTTCCTAAGTCTTTTTGTTGAGATGTTAGGTACATTAGATTGGTCACATTCTGATTTAAACTTGGCAAGGAGAGCACTGAATAAAATGGTACATATGGATATGACTATCATTGTTCAGAGTTATGAGAATATTGTCAATCAAAAAATTACAGCACAGAGTAAAACTTTAATGGCCATGTCGACTCCAGTAACACAAATCTGGGATGGCATTCTTTTACTGCCTGTAGTTGGTTTAATTGATTCAAGAAGAGCTCAAGACATTATGGATAATACATTGGATCAGATTTCCAATCATAATGCACAGAGCTTTATTTTAGATATTTCGGGTGTTGCAGTGGTGGATACAGCTGTTGCTAATCACTTAATTAAAATTACTAAGGCAACTCGTTTAATGGGGTGTGAATGTATTATTTCTGGTTTATCGCCAGCAGTAGCACAGACTATTGTTGAGTTGGGTATTGATGTTGGAACTATAAAAACGACATCAAACCTTAAAGCAGCCATTCAGATTGCATTCAATAAGTTGAATATGAAAATTGTAAAGCAATAATATGGATCAGTGGGTGAAATCTAGTATCCCTCTTCAAATGCATAGAGGTTGTATCATCGCTTCCTTTCAATTAGATCTGGATGAAAAAAACTTAAAGTTATTCCGGCAGGAACTGTTGAGCTCAATTGTTGAACATAATAACTTAAAAGGAATCATCTTCGATTTATCTGGATTGGAAATTATAGACCTTGTAGATTTTCAAGGGATTAAAAGCATTATTTCAATGATCAAATTAACTGGTTTTGAAACGGTTATTTCTGGCTTAAAACCTGCTGTAGTTTCATCATTGATTTTAATGGATGCAGATGTTGATGATCTCAATGCAGCACTTAATTTAGATGAAGCTTATGTTATCTTGGACAATATTAATCGTCTGAAATTATGACTATTAGTATCCAATCCGAAAATGACATACATTATGCACAACATGAGGTGATTAGCTTTGCTAAATCATTAGGCTTTGCTACTTTAGATTGTACCAAAATCTCTATCATTATTTCTGAGTTAGCACAAAATATTCTGAAATATGTGGGTAAAGGTTTTGTACGTTTTTCCAAAAGAAGAATGCTACATCGAGAAGGAATTCTTATTGAAGCTATTGACAAAGGAAAGGGTATATCCAATGTAAATGTGGCATTAAAAGACAGTTTTTCTACTGGCGGAACTCTTGGTCTAGGGCTTCCAGGAATTAAACGTATTGCAGATATTTTAGAAATAGAATCTTCAGAAGAAGACGGAACTCATATAAAAGTAACATATTGGATAAAGAAATAACTATAGAAGTGGGCGCCTACTCCCTTCCGATTGTTGGGGAAAAGGCAAATGGAGATTGTGTGTTCCATCATACCACTCCTGATTTTACTTTTTTATGTGTAATTGATGGCATTGGCCATGGTTATAGAGCTTCTGTTATATCAAAGAAACTTTGTGAGTATATAAAAACTCATCTCCAAAGAGATATTCAATCGTTAATTGCTAATGCCCACGAATATATGTTGGGAGAAGAAGGTGCTGTAATTGGTATTGGCATTATTGAAAATCAAGAACTTACTTATGGATCATTAGGCAATATCTCATGTAGAGTAATTAATGAAGAAGGCAACTCTACATTGTTAACTACAGATGGTCTATTGGGAGTAAGGAAACGAACGATTAAAATTGATAAAAAGACTTTATCCAAAGGAGATCTAATATTGATACATAGTGATGGTGTAAACGGAAGTTTATCTTATCAAGAAAATATAAATTACCATCTTTTTTCAAGTGAAATTCTATCGAAGAAAATCATTAAACAATGGGGATCCTTGTATGATGATGCCTCTGTGATTTGTGTAAAAGTGAAGTGATATGAAGAATAGTTTTGAAACAAAAATTATTGGCAAAGAGCGGGAAGTGATTCACTTGAGAAAAAAGGTGTATCAGATGTCTCGAATACTGGGAAATGACCATGTACATGCTGTAAAAATTGCAACAATTATCTCCTCTTACCTAAGATCTTTACTGAATAACCACGATTTACTTATGCTAAAGAGTAGTTATTCGATGAACAATAATCATGGTAGAGCTTTTCATATAGAAATTACAGATCCTTCTACTCCGATTACTACGATGCCTCCTCCTATTGATGTGCATTTCTTTAGAATTGCCATGAATTCAGGAAAGATTATTATGAACATCGTTCGAGAGTTTCCACTTGGGGCATTAAATAGCATAGCAGAAATTTTTAATGAGAAATCTAGAGATGAACTTTTAGATGAACTAAAAGTAAAAAATCAGGATCTAGAAATGTCTTATCATAACCTCAAAAAAGCAAAGGATGATAATGCAAGGATGGAAAGTG
This sequence comes from Flammeovirga agarivorans, assembly GCF_012641475.1. Lineage (NCBI taxonomy): Bacteria > Pseudomonadati > Bacteroidota > Cytophagia > Cytophagales > Flammeovirgaceae > Flammeovirga > Flammeovirga agarivorans. The sequence continues at coordinate 904,196 of NZ_JABAIL010000003.1, forward strand.
AACTATCTGTAGGACGTAATATTCAGATGAGCATGCTACCTAAGAATTTCTTGAAAAACGACTATGTCTCTTTATTCGCTGATCTAATTCCAGCTCGAGAAGTGGGTGGCGATTTTTATGATTTTCAGCTGATTAATGGCAATTATTTGTATATCGTTGTTGGTGATGTTTCTGATAAGGGAGTTCCTGCTGCTTTACTAATGGCGATGACTAAATCGTTATTAAAGAGTGCTGCCATAACCGAATTATCAACCGCTAAGATTATTACACATGTGAATAATCAGATAGTCTCGGAGAACAAAAATAATATGTTTGTTACGATTTTCTTAGGTATGTTGGATCTGAAAAGTGGTGAGTTAACATACACCAATGCAGGACATAATCCATCAATTGTTATTAAAGAAAATGGTATTACAAAATTAACAGAACGACATGGCCCTATTGTGGGTGCAATCAGAGGATTATCATATAAAGAGAAAACTATACAATTGTCTCCTAATGATGTTATCTTTGCATATACCGACGGGGTGACAGAAGCTAGAAATGGCCATAAAGAATTTTATACAGACGAAAAGCTCGATGAGTTTTGTAGAAATGTAGAGATTGATTCTGTAAAAGGATTAGTTGAAAAAACAATCGAGTCTGTACGAGAATTTGAAGATGGTCATGAACAAGCGGATGATATTACGGTAATGTGTGTGAAATATAAGGACACAATGCCTCCCACCTTCGAAAAGAGGATTGGAAAATCTTTAAACGATAAGATACTTATCACCAATGAACTGAATCAGTTTATTGAGCAAAATAATATACCTGAAATTGTTGGGCAAAAAGTCCAAATCATTTTAGATGAATTATTAAGTAATATGGTGAAATATGCCTTTGATAAAGTCAGGCAACCCGATATAAAAATTAAAATTATCCAGGAAGATAACCAGCTTAGGATAAAAATAAGTGACAATGGAATAGAGTTCAATCCATTTATACTGGAAACTCCAAATACTCAATTGCCACTTGAAGAAAGAGAACAAGGCGGACTTGGTGTTCATATCGTTAAGAGTTTAGCGAATGAATATGTTTATGAACGTTCTCAGGACAGAAACGAAATAACATTGATAAAAACATTTACAGACTGATGGATATTACTCAAGAAAAAATTAAAGATATGGAGGTGTTAACACCTCAAGGATTTATTGATGCAAGTAACTCCCCTATCCTTGAAGAAAAGATTGTAAAAATGATCAATGATGAAGGAAAGGATAAAATTATTCTGGATCTTAAAAACGTGTCGTATATGAGTAGCTCAGGTTTACGAGTATTTCTTTCGGCATCAAAAAATATGCAAGCCAAAGACGGTATCTTTAGAGTGTGTAATGCCAATGATGTTGTCTCTGAAATTCTTACAGTTTCAGGATTTGATATGATTGTTGATATTAGAAAAACAATTGAAGAAGCACTAGAAGGCTAAAAAATTACAGAAAAAAATAAAATCCTCATCAATACAAGTTATTCGTTTGTTTGATGAGGATTTTTTTATCTCCCTAATTATCGAATAAGATAATTGAAGAGTTTTCTTCCCTATTTTCTAAGTATATTTTATCGTCAAAGGTAGAGTCTATATCCATAAGCATTTGAACATCTGGCGTGATATAGTTTTCATTGATATCGAGAACTCTAGTATTAATAACATTGTAATAATAGATAGCGACTAAAGAGACCCAAAAAGCGATAACAGAATACATTGAAAGTATAAACTTCCGTTTTCGATTCATAAAGCAAGCTAAAGTTTAATGTTTGAGTTTGGTAAGGTAAAAGATAAAGTATTTTGAAGTATTAATCTACTATATGTTGCTAGTTAAAAGATAGTTCTTTCCTCTTTCATAACCCATTTCCATTAGTTTTTGCCACACAAAAAGGGTCATAAAACTATCAGACAACGAGTCATGCGCGTTGTCGATTAGAACTTTATCTTCAATTGACTGTAAATCACTAAAGTGATTAAATGCGGTGGCTAATCGTTGCCAGCGATAATCATTGTACTTATCATGCCATTCTTTTATCACTTCAGTAGAAAATACTTTCATGGCACAGTAAACCCCTTTTGCGTACGATAAATCGACGAAAGAAAGGTCAAAATCTGCATTATATAGAATGACATTTTTCCCTTCAACAATTTCATTGATCAGGTCTTGCATACCAAAGTCATAGATCGGTGCATCTTCTACCATTTCAGGTGTTATATGATTCACCTCCATGGCTTCTGGCCAAGATTTACGGTATTTTGGTTTGATATAAGTATTCAATAAAACCTCCTTTTGGTCATTAATAATACTTATCTGAAGGGCCTCATCGACACCTGCATCAAGCCCGGTGGTTTCAGTATCCAGCACCAAAAAGTCTGAAGTGATTTGTCTATCCATTTAAAAAAATAGCCTGATTGTATTAGATAATTACAACACAAGATATTAAAAAATGATGAAATGGAAAGGGAAATTATTCGAGAATCTTCTGAGTTTTAAGTTTCTTCTCTAGTTCTGCATTTTTTCCTTTAGTTCTTTCACCTCTTTATTGATCTCTATAACATATAAAGTGAGTTCTTCGATTTTTTGAAGTAGCTTAGTATTCATTTCTCCGAGTTGAATTCCATTTTCTGAAAATTTCCTCCATTCGTATTGTTAATACGATAATGTCACTACGAACTTGTTTACGGCATAAGTTTGTAACTTAGTTCAAAAAATAAAGTTGTCTGTTATTGAACTCAAATACTCATATTGGATAGTGCTAAATGACACTTCGAACATTGGAGGAGGTAGATGAAAATGAAAAGGGTGGTTTATGTTAAAATATTATTAATTATCAGAATAGTAATTAATATATCTATTTGAAGAATATTGAGTAATAGTAGTATCACTATCATATCTTTTTACTTCACGGAAAGTCCAATTACCAACAGAATCATATTTATAATTTGAAAACAAATATTTCAAATTATCTCCATTTATTATTTTAATTAAATCTGATTTGTTATAAATATAATGTAAAGAATCAATCCTATCTGAATCAATATATTTATTAACTCTAAGTTTTAATAATCCATTATTAATAATGTATTTAGAGATCATGTATAAACTATCTGAAGAATAATAACAAAAATTTAAATTATTGATATTGAACTTATTGGCAATAAAACCATTAAATTTCCCATTAACTTTATATCCATACATATAATTGCCATTTTCTGAAAATATTCCCTCCTCTGTTTGATCAAATTCATCATTAAGGTAAATGTCACAAGATGAAACTTGCTTATTTTTCATATAATGACTTATAGTAGTGAAACTATATTTTTTGTTTTTTGTAATGTTTACTTCTTTAATAAATTTAATATTACTACGTAAATTGGGGTCTATGTAATTATACTCTTCTTTTCTTGATCTAGAACACGAGAAAAAAAATAGTAAGATTATTAAAGTGATTTTTATATTCATTTCTTTATCAATTTAATTTTCTTTCAAATCTTGTTGTATCACCGTTAGTGTAACAAGTCTACTTACTCTATTCGTAGTGTTACGCGATAGTGTCATTACGAATTTGTTTATGGCCTAAGTTTGTAACTTATATCAAAAAATAAAGTTGTCTTGTTATTGAACCCAAAAATTCTTTTTGGTCATGATTTGTAATCTTGCTCTTTTGATATATCTACTCTATAATCTACTAAAGATTACAATTGAGCTATTATTCCTATTTGCAATACAATATCTTATCATAGTTGTTTTTGAAGTTCAGCTTGTTGTTGCTTTAATTGATAGAACAAATGTAGGTTTCTACATGTAAAATCTCCGCTGTGAAAATAATAACAAGAAGAGAGTGTATCTCATTATTTGTTGTTTGCTTTTTAGCATTGAGTTATAAGTCAAAGACTTAGTTAATTAGTAAGTTTGGAGTGACATTGTTTTTAATACTCTGAACAGTAGTATATAAATTCATTTATTGTTTTAAATCACAAATTGGTATCAAAACTCTTAAGAAAAAATTTTTCACATATTTCTCTTTAAACAAAATTTCAGAATATATATCTCCATCCATATCAATTATTTCTTGGTGGTAATCTTCTATTCTCATAAGGACCAATTTGAATTGTTTGGTCTCTAATTTCTGTATCATAATTTTATTATTTAACCTTATAATTGGATTAAAATCATCATAAAATTCACAGAAAGTACTTTCAATATAGTAACCATCCAAATAAATATATTTATCCATTAGTATATCTGAGTATGAATATTTCTTTAAATTATTAACACTATCAACTATACAAACTAAATTTGCTTCCCTCTTCTTATGAATGAATACTTTATATGGATTAATTAATTCAACTGTATCCACTGAATAATATTTTATGTTTTTTTGAGCAAAGCCATAAAAAGTACAACTCATGAAAATGATTAATAATATTATATTTTTCATATTATTCGTTCTTTTTTACTTTACCTACTTTAAGTCTGTTTACAACATTTCGGTCAACTGATATAAGACCATTAGTAGGAATAAAATATGCAGCTCTTCTCTCCGCATTAGATTTAACAACATCTGAATTAGTTCACTAAATGGTTTACCACTAAGAAGAGAGTGTATCTCATTTTTTTGATGTTTACTTTTTGTCATCTTGTTATAAATAAACTTATTTGATGAATAAGTTTATTTATAACATAAGTGTTTTACACTCGGAACAGTGAGGAGAACACACTTATTGATAATACTCTTTTATATTTTCCTTAATTTTATTTGATAGTTCTACCGGGTCAGAAAACAAATATTTTAAAGAATATCTTTTAGGTAGAATAAATAGAACACTTCTTTCATTGAATTGAATTTTATAAATGAATAAAAAGAAAGGAGACACATCACAAAAATCATTATACGAATATGTTTTCTTTAAAAATAACCTCTTAACCACAATACCTTTAGGTTTTAAATGAATCTCATAGAACTGAAAATTAACAAAATTCATTAAAAACAAACCTCCTACATAACAAGAAAGAAATATCACACCTTCAAGACTAGGATTCTTAATAGCAAAAAAAAATGGAATAACTAAAAAAAATGACATAATTAAAAAAATAATTTGGCTTAAAACCGAGCAATAACTTAAACTTAAATACTTCATAATCAATCAAATGTAATTCTATAACCTAATTCAATATTTATTTCTGGTACTATAACGAGCTCAACTTTAGTACCTGTAGTCCCTCCTACTGTTAAAGTAGTTTTATCAGCTTCATTCTCTACTTTACCAAAAGCTGCAATCCCAGCTCCAATATTGACGGGACCTTCTGCTTTAGTATCAGCAGTCACTATTCAGAACCTGAAGAAACTTCTATACCGTGTCCAACACTTCCTCCATGTGAAAGTTTTACTTTTCCATCTTTTAGAAGGTAATTTTTTTCTGACTTAAATTTGATGTCACACCTCTATTCGTAGTGTTAAACGATAGTGTCACTACGAATTTGTTTACGGCATAAGTTTGTAACTTAGTTCAAAAAATAAAGTTGTCTAGTTATTGAACTCAAAGGCTCTTTTTGTCCATGATTGAAATCTTGGTCTTTTTAATATACCTATTCTATAATCTACTAAAGATTCCAACTGAGGTAGCTCTCCCATTTGCAATAAACTCTCTTCTAACCGTTGTTTTTGAAGTTCAGCTTGTTGCTGTTTTAAATGATAGAAAGAGCGTAGGTTTCTACATGTAAAATCTCCGCTGTGAAAATAATAACAAGAAAAGAGTGTATCTCATTTTTAGTTGTTTGCTTTTTGACGTTTTGTTTTAAATTAAAGACTTAATCATTGGTAAGTGCGAAATAACACTGAGTTTAACATTCTGAACAGTGCAGAGTTTGTTCCAAATTTATAATCAAACTAGTGATTAACATTCTGACTAAAAGGGGAATTTAAAAAAACTGTATCTGCATATAATATATTAAATTCAGCATCATCCCTTTTTATTGTAATAAATGAATTATTTTTTTCCTTCAAAATATAGTCATTTTCTTTTAATTCATTGTAAAATTTCATACCACCATTGGTATTGTAAATTATTATTTCTTTTCGACTATCAAATACTATCTTCCGCAATATTGACCTATTAGGTATTGTTTCCTTACTCAAAACACGACCTTCAAAAGTTTCTTTATATCGTTTTATTGCAAGACTTTGATCAAAATTTTTATCATTTTCATTAAAAAAAATATGAAATATTATGAACAAACATATAATACCACTTAAAAAATAAGATATTCTATTCATTGTAAAATTGTGTAGTTCCAAATTTGTAAACTGCATATTAAAAGGAAGAGTAAACCTTTATTTTGGAGTGACACTGCATTTAACACTCAGAGCAGTGGATTTTTTTTAAAAAAACTTCTTTCACTAAATATAGTTAAAGGGTTTATTTACTAGCGCTTATCTTAATATAAGAAGTCAAATAAATAAATAATGATATAACACAATTTTTTTCTTCTTGTAAACTCAAAGTTTTATAAAAAAAAAAGAGTATTAATGTTATAAATAAGTACATGGGTAAAAACCCTTTAGGGAAAGAAAGATTCAAATAAAAACTATTAAAATTAATTACTTTAAAATTATTAAAAATAACTCCTTTTTTAATACCATTGAGAAATATCAACCTAAATAAATTTAAAAAAATTATAAAGACGCTGAGATAAAATATAACTGTTTCAGGTAAAAACATTATTATTCTATTGAATAGTATTATTATCAATATTGATATATATAATATTTCAAATTTGGATTTCATAGTTACATATAATTTGTTGATTTTGTTACCTTAGTATATAACGTTAATCTTTCATTAAACTGTGATTTCAATAAGACTTTTGATCCTGAAAAATCAATGATATTTTAATATAGTTTGCAGTAGCTTCTACTCCTCTTATTCCAATCAAAACACTTTGAATCATTGGTAGTAAAGCCCCTTTACCTACACAAAAATTAAATAAGAAGAGAGTGTATTTCATATTTTTGATGTTTGCTTTTTTGACGTCATGTTATAAGTCAAAGACTTAATCAATTAGTATATCCGTGTGACACAACGTTTAATACTCTGAACAGTGAGGGATTACAGTGAAGTTAGATCAAAAAAATAAACTTGTTGACTTTTGTTCAATTTCTAAACCTGTTAGATTGTGTTTTATTATTTCATCTTTAAGGTAATTGCTAATGAACATCTCAGTAAAATGGAAATAATCGTAATCAAATTTAGACGATAATTTGATCTTCTTTGGAAAAATGGCTAATTGACCATAAGAATCATGATAATACTTATCTGAGAGTATAAGTTCATTTGATTTGCTTATTAATTCTTTTTTATTAACAAAATAACATTCATCTATTGTATGAATTGAATTAAGAGACTTCAAATACCCCAGGTAGAATTCTGATTTCTCATATTCTATAGAATTCAACATTAAACCATAAATATCTTTAAAATTGATAATTACAAATTCCTCATGTGAACTTTTTATTTTTACTTTTTCTACTGAATGAGGTGATAAATTCATTTGTTTAAATGAATAATAACATCTATTTGATATTAATAATTTATTCTTTCTAAAATTTGAAGCCAATATAAAATCAGTTAATGGACATAGTTCATTAACTTCTATAGAGTTTATTTTTTCTAGTTTCCTTATTTTTTTAGGAATTTTTCTAAACTTATCTTGAATAGAATAATAATTCATAGTTTTATTCATTATATAAAGTTCTAAAAACTGAATTTAAATTTTGAAATGGTTCATCTGCAATATCTTTATCTAAAACTTCGGATTTAATAATGTTTTTTAGACGTTTTGCGGAATTTTCAAGAATATCATAATTGTATTGGTTATACCAATAATGACTTCCATGAATACCATAGCCACCATTATTCGTAAATCTTTCCAAAAGAATAGTAAAGCTATCATTATTATAACCCACAGATTTAGCAATTTGATATAACTCTTTAACATCATCAGGAGCATTAGAGTCTGCTCTTGTAATAGCTTCAACATTCAGATGATGCTCTTGATACCCATTATGATTACGTCCTTCGAGACCTCTTTCTCTCAAAGAGTAAGCCATTTCTGCTGAAACATCATCTAATTTTGCAGCCGTAGTCAAAAAACAATACTTCCACCAATAATCGACAACGCTTTTCCTCTTGTTAGCTCACCATCTTCAAACTTTTGAATAACTCGAAACACTCCTCCTTTCATATAAACTCCTCCAAGTTGTGCTACTTTATAAGCATACTCTTTATCAGTTATTGGACTATTTAAAAAATCTGCAATTGGATTCCCTTTATTACTTTTCCTGTTATATGTTTGTATCTTGACATTATTACTGCCATACATATTCTGCATTTCTTCAATGCTCATCCCGTACACATCTTTCCCATCAGGATCGATAAAATATATTGGATTATCTAATGCATAAGTAAATGGTGATATATTTAAATAGTTTTCTGCATGAGGATCAATAGTGAACCATCTTCCTAAGCTAGCTTCGTAATCAATAAATCCAACCTCCTCCTGTTATTCTTTCCTATTATAGTGAAACTTATTGATCAGACTTATCCTCCTTCTCAACCACCACCATATTCATACCAAATGGTGGCGATTATTCAGTAGATTCAATGACAATTTACCAAGTTTACTGGTTTATCATTTTTTAGTTCTTACATAAAAAAGTGCTTTGCATTTTATACAAAGCACTTTCAAATATTATTTCACTACCGATTGGTTCTGATGTAATTCAGCCAATACCTTTTCATTAAGTATATAAGGTATTGTATAAATTGGTTTATCTTCGGTCGTTTTAAAATTCGAGAACAACGTATACTGACTTTCTTTACGCTGAAGTAGAATTGGGTCAGTAATAGTATTATTTGTCATTAGTTCCTGATTCATAATCCAAGCATAAGGAGTAATTCCTGCTCTTTCTAAATCACTTTGTAGACTTTGTGCTTCTCGAATTGGAGTGGTTTCTGGTAACGTTACAAGAATCACCTTAGTCAATGATTTATTCTGGATCATCTTGTAAGGCGTCGATAACTTAGAAACATCAATATTACTATGTTTTACAACTTCATTATGGTAAGCACCAGTTGTATCAAGCAATAATAATGTATGTCCTGTTGGTGCAGTATCCATCACAACATATTGGCGTTTTGCACCCATTATTGCTTTAGAAAATGCATGAAAAACGGCTACTTCTTCAGTACATGGAGAGTTAAGGTCTTCTCGGATTAACTTTTTCTGTTCTTCCGTTTTACCCTCTCCTTTTTGAAGCATTACTTTTTCAATATAAGCCTCTGTTTCCACCTTTGGATCTATTCTTTCAACCGTTAAAGTATCAGGTAACTTATCGATTTGTGAAGTAAAGTCTGTGAGGTGTGCTGCAGGATCTGTAGTAGTGAGTAAGACCTTATGCCCTCTTTCTGCTAACATTAGAGCGATCGCACTTGCAGATACTGTTTTACCTACACCACCTTTACCCATAGTCATAATTAGTCCTTTCCCATCTTTTTCAAGATCGTTGATAAGTTCTTCTAAATGATGGTTTTCAAGATCAGTAGTTGTAATTGTATTACTCGAATTGGTAGCGATAGAAGCTCTTTTCTCTACAGAAAATACTGAACGTAATTTTTCCAAACCTAATACATTATAGGATAATAATGGAAAAGTAAAATGCGCTAACTTTTGTAAAGTAGGTGGTAACTGTGCGATCGAAGCGTTTGCTTTTTCTTGTAGCTGATTGGCAAAAGCATCGGTCGAAGCAACCGCCTCAAAAACACCATTGATATATAATAATTGATTTTCAAGTTGGAGTTCCATTAACTCTTCTGAGGTCCTATTGGCTTCTTTTAGTGAAGTCACTTCAGGTCTTGCAACTAGGATAAAGGTTGTTTGTTCTTTGTCCTTTAAAGTTTCTACAACTTGTTTATATCTTAAATGATTTGTTTTTAGAGAAGAAGATGGACCTATACAAGAAGCTCCTTCACTATGATCCAAGAAAGAACTCCAGGCTTCTGGTAATTCTAATAATCTTAATGTGTGCCCTGTTGGTGCGGTATCAAAAACGATATGATCATAGTTCTCAGGGTTAGCCTCACTTGAAATAAACCTTGTAAATTCATCGAACGAGGCAATTTCTACAGTACAAGCACCAGACAGTTGTTCACGTACTTTTGCTTTATACTCTGCTGTGGCAAGCATGCCCAATGAAGAAACTGCTCTATTTTTATATTCTTCACCTGCTGATTCAGGATCGATATTAATAGCAGAAAGTTGTTCTAATTCAGGGTGTTTTAGAATTCGTTCTCCTACATTCATTTCCAAAACATCTGAGAGATTAGATGCTGGATCTGTGCTAATCAATAAAACTTTTTTTCCTTCATCTGCTAACTTCACAGCGGTTGCTGATGCTAGAGATGTTTTCCCTACTCCACCTTTACCGGTAAAGAAAAGAAATTTTGTATATGAGTTCATATCGTATAAAATTTAATCAAAAAAGCCTGATACTATGTTGTTAGTTCAGGCTTTTTGATGGTTATTTTTCTGAAGTATAGTATTTTTTTCTAAACCAGAAAGCGAGGTTCACCAATCCAATAAGTGCTGGTACTTCTACTAATGGACCAATCACACCTGTAAACGCCTGACCTGAATTAATACCGAATACACCAATAGCTACAGCAATTGCCAATTCAAAGTTATTGCCTGTTGCAGTAAATGCAATAGAAACATCTTTTTGATAATCTGCACCAAAATATCTACCTAAATACATACTTACAACAAACATCAATGTAAAATAGATCACTAATGGAATCGCAATTCTTACTACGTCCATTGGTATCTCAACAATCATCTGACCTTTTAAGCTAAACATCAAGACAATAGTTGACAACAATGCTACTAATGTAATTGGTGAAATTCTTGGTACGAATTCGTTTTCATACCAATCTTTACCTTTTACTTTCACAAGGATTTTTCTGCTTAAGAAACCTGCTATAAATGGAATACCTAAGTATATAAATACAGATTCAGCAATTTGTCCCATCGTGATATCTACATCTAACCCTGTATAACCAAATAATGGAGGCAATACAGTAATAAAGATATAAGCATATACACTGTAGAATAAAACTTGGAAAATACTGTTAAGTGCAATTAAACCTGCAGCATATTCACTAGATCCATCAGCAAGGTCGTTCCAAACCACAACCATAGCGATACATCTAGCAAGACCAATCAGGATTAAACCTGTCATATATTCAGGATAATCATGAAGGAAAATAAGAGCCAAAGCAAACATTAATACCGGACCAACGATCCAGTTTAGTACTAATGAAAGAGATAAAACTTTTACGTTTTTAAATACCTTTCCCATTTCCTCATATTTCACTTTTGCAAGTGGAGGGTACATCATTAAGATAAGACCAACAGCCAGAGGAATGTTTGTCGTACCTACAGACATATCGTTAATACTATCTGCTACATTTGGAAAGAAGTAACCTACTCCTACCCCGATTGCCATTGCAAGGAAAATCCAAAGTGTTAAGTAAGTATCTAAAAAAGATAACTTCTTTGGTTGTTTTTGAGGACATAAAGGGTCCTGATCTAATACCTTTTCCATGTTATATATGAATTAAACAGTGTTCCTTAAACTAATGAAAATGCGTATAATAATTCTCTAGCTACTTGACGACATCTCTCATCATATTTTTCTTCTTGTTGAGGTGTTCCATCAAATGCTTTTGGATCTTCGAATGGTAATGATATCCTTTTTGCTCCTGGAATAACTGGGCAATTTTGATCTGCATGTGTACATGTCATTACAGCACCAAAATTTGATTGTGGGTTAAAAGGATGATCAAATGTTTTAGAAAAAGCAATAACTGCAGGTTGATTTTCATCAAACTTAATTGCATAAACAGGATTCTTCTCTTCAGATAATTTTATAATATCCAAACCAGCTCTTTCCAATGCATTACCAGCAGATGGGAACATTGCTGTAGCCTCAGTACCGCCAGAATATGCAAAAACATTTGTAATGCCATAATAATGAGCAGCCACCTGTGTCCATACTTGCGATAAATGACTTCTTCTAGAATTATGCGTACAGATTAAAATTAAGTTGGCTACTCCATTAGTTGCTAAACTTTCTTTTACATATTCTGTAATTACTTCTAATTGTGCTTTTCTTTCTTCTGAGATTTGATCAAATTCTTGAATTGCTGATGAAATGTAATCGTTGATTTTTGACATAATTAGTTGAGATATTTTTTAATTAACAACACTTTTTTGGAGATAATAAATCAGAAGTTGCTGCAAAGAAGCTCTTCACTTTTTCCCAAGTTTCTTCATCGACACAGTAACTGATGTTATTCCCAGAAATTGTCCCTCTAACCAATCCTACTCTTTTTAATTCAGACAAGTGTCTTGAAATTGTAGACTGTGCTAGCGGTAATTCATCCACCAAATCACTATTAATACATTGTGGTGAATTTGCCAGGTGCATCATAATACTTAATCTTGCCGGGTGTCCTAATACTTTTAGAATATCCGCCATTGAGGTAATTTCCTCTGAAAATCCTTGTGTTTTTGTTATTCCCATATCGCAATATTACGATATAGCGATGTGAAAGTAAAAATTATTTAAAATTATTTATGAAAAAAATAGATTAGAAAATAAAATAGCGTGGTGTTTTTCTGTCTATTTATAATAATTAGTTATGGAGTATTCGATTATTAATGAATCATCATTGAATTGATAGTCGTTTATACTATTACAATAATAGATAAATAATAAAATATTATAGATATGAAATTCTTAACATCAGAAAAATTAGTTATCTGCGGAGCTGCAGGAATGATCGGGTCAAATATGTTACAAACTGCAATGATGTTAAGGTTAACTCCTAATATTGTGCTTTATGATCCTTACATTAAAGGTTTAGAAGGGACTTATGAAGAAATGTTGCATTGTGGTTTTGATGGTTTCAATTTACAATATACAGACGATATTAGTGTTGCTTTTCGAGATGCTGATTATATAGTCTCTTCAGGAGGTGCTGCAAGAAAAGCAGGAATGACTAGAGAGGATTTATTAAAAGGCAATGCAGAAATCGCCGCAAAGTTAGGTCGTGATATTAGAAATTACGCACCTGATGTTAAACATGTAGTTGTTGTATTTAATCCAGCAGATATTACTGGTCTAGTGACGCTACTTTATTCTGGTTTACAACCTCATCAGGTAAGTACATTGGCGGCTTTAGATTCAACACGATTACGGTCAGAGTTAGCAAAGTATTTTAAATTGCCTTTGGATAAGGTGAAAAATACCAATACTTATGGCGGACATGGTGAGCAAATGGCTGTGTTTTCTTCTTCAACAACCATTGATAATTTACCATTAAATAAAATAATTGGTACTGATGTATTTCCAGAAGAGGATTGGCATGCTTTACAACAAAGAGTTATTCAGGGAGGAAAAAATATTATTGAGTTAAGAGGAAGATCTTCATTTCAAAGTCCAGCTTATTTATCCATTAAAATGATGGAAGCCATTATGGGTGGTGAAGCATTTCCTTGGCCAGTTGGAGCCTATTCTAATATTCTAGGCTACCAAAACATTATGATGGCAATGGATACTCAGTTGTCAAAAGAAGGTGTAAAAGTTCATTTGCCTAAAGGAATTAGTAATGAGTTGGAAGTGCTAAAAAGAAGTTACAAACATCTCTGTAGTTTGAGAGACGAAGTGATAAACATGGGTATTATTCCTCCAATAAATCAATGGAGTGAATTGAACCCACACATCTTATAGAAGCATAATCTAAATTAAAACAAAAGTCCACCTCATATGAAGTGGACTTTTCTCTATTCATTCAATTAATTTACATACTAGGGCAATAAGACCGTATCAATTATATGGATTACTCCATTTGAGGCCTCAACATTCGCCGTACTTACAGTCGCATTACCTATCATAACAGTATTGTTATCTGAGATACTTACTGTTAGTGTTGTTCCTGCTAGTGTAGTTACCATCTGACCATCAGAAAGGGCAGTTGATAATACTTTAGAAGATACAACATGGTGCTTTAAAACGTTTGCCAATTCTTCGGTAGTAAGTGTGGATACATCTACATTACTGAAAGCGTCATCAGTTGGTGCAAATACCGTATATTCCATATCACCATCCATATTAAAAGTTGAAGCTAAATCTGTCGCTTCTAATGCTCCTAATAAACTAGTAAAACTACCTGCTCTCATAGCAACATCATAAATAGTGTTTGGTAGAAGTACTTCATCGACCACGTGAATTACACCATTTGAAGCTACTAAATCAGCCTGTACAACATTGACTCTACCAACTTGTACACCCTCACTTTTGCTGATCTCTAGCTTAGTACCTGCTAAAGTAGTTACCATCTGACCATTTTCTAATGAACCTGAAAGGTTAGTATTTTCTACTACGTGATGTGCTAAAATTCTTGCGATATATTCTGTAGATAGACCCGTTAAGTCTACCATTTCGAAAGCATCATCTGTTGGAGCAAAAACTGTGTAATCAGTTGTTCCATCCATATCTACTAAAGAAGTTAGTTCAGTAGCATCCAAAGCACCTAATAGTGATGAAAAACTACCAGCTTCTTTAGCAAGGTCATAAATAGTTGTTGGTTTTAATACTCCATCAATTACGTGGATTACACCATTAATTGTTTTGATATCAGCTGCCGTTACATTTGCCTCATCAATCATTACACCTGATGCTGAAACAGCAACATTTAAATCTGTACTAATTAGTGTGGGCACTTCCATTCCATCTGATAATGATCTAGATAATGTTGTACCTTCTGCTACATGGTGCATTAATAATCTCTGAAGATCCATTTTTTCTACTTCAGATAATGAAACCTTTGCAGCAGTAAATGCATCGTTTGTTGGTGCAAATACTGTATAATCTGCATCAGCATTTGAGAAAGTAGCCACTAATTCTGCTTGTGATAAAGCAGATACTAAAGTTGTGAAACTAGGATTACTGATAGCCACCTGAGCGATAGTTAACGCTTCTGTAGTTACCATCACATCCGAGATAACATGGATTACACCATTACTTGCTTCTACATCAACAGCGGTAACTTGAGCACCACCAACAGTGACAACACCATCAGTGATATCGACTTCTAGCATTGTACCTGCTAGTGTTTCAACCATTTGTCCATCAGAAAGATCTGATGAAAAAACACTCCCTTGTACTACGTGGTGCTTCAAGAGCTTATCTAGAGCTTCATCTGATAAATCATCAAATGAAGAAATACCATTTTCAGCGGCAAGTAATTTATTAAATGCATCGTTAGTTGGAGCAAATACTGTGTAGTCTCCTCCTAAGTCTGCGAAAACTGACACTAACTGTGCATCTGTAAGTGCAGAAGTTAATGTAGAAAAATCATCAGTTGATGATGCTATTCCTGCAATAGTTTGTGCTTCTTCAACAGCAGGAAGATTTGTTGGATTGTCATTGTCGTCATCTGAACAAGACGTGAATAGACCGAACAGGCCTATTGTCAGCATGATTTTAAAAAGATTAATAGTTCTCATTCAATTACAGTTTTTATTGGTTGAAAATTCAGTCTGTTGAAGGATTTGTGAGATTTAATTGTTTAAACAATTTTTGTCTAAACCTAATTGAGGATGAGGGTTATATTAGAATAGTTATATTTTTGACTTTGAATTTAAATGTAATTTTGACATATAAACTTCTTAAAGTGAAAGTTGAAAAAAAATGAAAAAAAAATATTTTTGTTTATTCTTTTCGTTTCAATAGTTAAACAAAATGGTGTTTTTCGTTGATTTCTTAACATTTGGACCACCAACCATTTCAATATTTCCACTGTCTATTAATGATGTAAACCAGATATTATGAAAAAACACCTACTAAAAAATTATCTTTTTCTCATTATAGTATTATTTGGATCAGTCGGTTGTCAGGACAATGATGAGTTTCAAAAAGAACTTGTTCAGATATATGAAATAGAGACAGATCATATTATTGAAGAAGACACTACGGAGTACTTAGGATTAAATGCCTCGTTTAGTTATATAGATTTTGCTTATCTAAGAGTAGATATTAAACCTACGGATGAAGCTACTCAGCATTGGAATTCAACTTTTATTTATGATGATCTTACAGAATATGAATTTCATGGTCAATACAGTATTCCAAAGGATGCTTCTGGCGAATATGAAATAATTTTGTATTTATCAGATAAGAATGGATATCAGACCCAATTATCACAAACATTTCGTCTAGAGGAACATTAGACTATTTCGATTGGAATAAATGTTCCTAACAAATGCTTAGTTTGTACCCATGCTCTGATAACTTTATTATATTGTCCTTTCCAAAAAAATAAAAAAGAAGAATGGATTTAAAAAAATACATTAGAGACGTACAAGATTTTCCAAAACCAGGAATTGGTTTTAAAGATATTACAACTTTACTTATTGCTCCTGAGGCAGTAAAAGAAGCACTTCAACAGTTTGTAGCATTAGCTAAAGGCAAAGGGATTACTAAAGTAGTTTCAATGGAATCTAGAGGTTTCTTTTTTGGCCCAATGATCGCCAATGAAATTAACGCTGGATTTGTACCCGTTCGTAAACCGGGAAAACTTCCATACAAGACCGTTAAACAGGAGTATGCATTAGAATACGGGACAGACACTTTAGAAATGCATTTAGGAGCGATAGAAAAGGGAGATAAAGTCTTAATCCATGATGATGTATTAGCTACAGGAGGAACGGCAGAAGCAGTAGTTAAAATGGTGGAAAGCCAAGGAGCTGAAGTTGTCCAATTAGATTTTCTCATTGACCTAACCTTCCTCAACGGAAAAGATAAATTAAAAGGGCATCACATAAATGCTCTTATTGAATATTAAATAAAATAGGCTATCTTATAAGGTAGTCTATTTTTTTACTCTCTTAAATTCTATATGGCCAATTTATTTCTCTCAAGTACCGATACATCTCAGCTTAATACAGCAGCTTATTATATTGATCTTGGTTTTGAAATCATTAAAGAAAAGGATAGAATCTGGGCAGTTTCAAAAGAAGTTCAGATTGCTTTAAGCTCTATTCCTACAGATCGTAAAGGTATTTTATACTTTAATTCAGAAGCAATCGATTTGATTAAAAAGAACAATGTGTTCTATAATGAAAGTGAGAATGGAGAAATTACAGTGATGACTCCTGCTGGAATATTAATGACTATTGTAAATCAAGAACCACCCAAATTGATATCAGAGAAAACTAGTATACTTGGTAACTATATGGGTATTAGTATTGAAACTATCAATATGAATGCTTCTGTTGGGTTCTGGGAAAATTTAGGTTTTACGATAGGAATGGGAAATGTGGACCAAGGATGGGTAAGCATGACCAACAACAATGGAGATATTATTAGCTTAATGAAATACGGAATGTGTCCCCATCAATTCTTTAATCCATCAATGACATTTTTCAATGGTAAAGAAAAGAACCCCATCGTTATCAATAATATTCGAGAAAGCAATACTCCTATTGCTGAGGAAATCACTCATTTCAATGAGGAAGGTATTGTAGATAATATTGTACTTAAAGATCCATCAGGTGTAGGTTGTTTTGTCTTTAACGATTAAATATTTTATCTAAAAGGTGAGGTACCTCTAAGTGTTTATGTACATCACTTTTTAGGTAGTTTGAAGTAGTTCTTGGAGAAGCTACCATATTTAAACTGATACAGAAGAAACCTATTATTATAATTAACCCTATCCAAAAGGCTTTAAAGTGATTGATCATGATTAATAATGTTTTAAATACATAATCGAAATCTCCCCTCTTTCAGTTATACATATTTTGTTTATCGAGTTTATTAAAAAGATTATTAATAATTAATAGTTGCAACTTGCAACCTTAATTTATTAAAATTATAGCATCATTGGTGTATGATGCTATAATTTGGTTTAGAAGAAAAGTCTCAAAACCATCATGCGGATTTTATATTGAAGTACTTTATTTTTCTTCAACTGAGAAGCAAAAATAAGTAAGGCCGCAATACATGGAAGTGTAAATAAGTTGAGTAAAATTTGTTGCATTTAAAAAAATTAGGTTTTCAGTGTTAGAGTCCTGAGGCTCATTATCTAGATACTAATTTAGTATCCTGATTATAATAAATATATTTTGTCATAAAGCTTGAGATGCTTTTACGATAAATATCTTTATGTGCTTTGAAATGATTTTGCTGTTGTACAGTACAGTTTGCATTAATCGTTTCAAATTTACGATCTGCAATCATAGTACTTACTTCCAAATACTCTTGGCTATTTATTGCATATGCTTGCTTAGCATTCATCAATAAAGTATTAAAATTAGAAAAATCAGTATGGATGACGTTAAACTGATTGTTGTCTAATGAAAGAATACTTTTTAATTCTTCTGTTTCTTTCTCTGTGATCTCTTTCGCATTGATAGCTACCCTTTGCTCTCTCTCAAGAACATTTTCTCTTTTCTGTAAAAACAAGATAAGAAGTTGGTTTTTCTTGTCAAGGTCTGCTGATCCTAATGCAAGAAGATCCTTTTCATATTTTGTTCTCAAAGTAGAAATTTCTTGCTTTTGAACAGTTGTTAAGGTAGAGATTTGATTTAATTGATTTACATAAGAACTTACATCTTCAGCAACGCTCTGACCAAACACAGTTGTTAGTTGGAAACAAAAAGCTAGAGCGAAAGATAATACATAAGATTTCATAGGAGTATTTGATTAGTTTAATTATACAGTAATAGACTTGTTATTAAAAAATTTATTGAACACACTTTAATCGACTGAAACCAAAGTAGCTTATATCGATATATTCACATTTTTTCTTTAAATAATTATAGTAATACAAAATTACTAAAAATTTCTATTACTTGCAATTACACATAACAATATACACAGACTCATTTGTGGTCACATAACACTTTTGGTTAACGGATTAATTATAGGTTTCATAGATAAGACACCATTCAAAAAAAGATATAATCACCTTTAACGATATTTATTGTGATCCTAAAAAAACAAAAAGGCCCTCAAATTTCTTGAGAGCCTTATTACTTAGTTGATTATAATGTCTTTGTATCTATTTTTAATATCTACGTATTCTTTTCTTTGTTGAATATATTCTTCTGCTGATCTTGGTCTTGGATTCCAATTTGGGTCTGGAATCTCAGGATAGATCTCCGATGCATAGTCTTTTCCTTCATAAAAGTAGTCATCAAAAGTACAGCCTTCCATTTCAGAAAAGGGAGCTAAGAAAATATATCCGTCAAAGAAATCTTGCAATTTAAAGGAATCATGACAACTGCTATAAAAACTATGATCACTGAACTCTCCAACGGTTCCCGTAAGATCAAAGCCTACTGGTTTATAATTATTTTGCTTCATTAAAGCTTCAATTTTTCCATCGGCTGGAGATATTAATTTATAATCACTTGCTTCAGTTCCATAAAACCCTTGGTGTAGTAAGATAGTACAAATATCATCTTCTAAAAGATCATATAATCGATTCCCGAGGAATACACTTTGGCAGGGACAATCTTTCTTTAAGGTAACAGGCAACTTCTTATTGAGAAACTTGGTAAAAGCATGTGGTGTTCCCACTAATAATAATGCTTTTTCTTTAGGCTCCACAATTTCTCTTTTTACTAACTCATATCGGAAAGAATCAATTTCTCCTCTATAGAAAACATCTCCCATACATTCTTTGTCATCCATATTGAACTTAGTCCAATCGAAATGGTAACTTAAATTGACAATCCGAAATTTTCTCTGATCAGGCTGTAAGGTTTGATTGAATTCCCAAGCACTTTTATAAATATCTCTATAATCTTTATACGCCCAACCCACATTGTAGAAATACATCATTTCCTTAGCTAGTGCATCATGATATTCTGGAGCAGCAAGTAAAGAGTCCAATAGATCTTGAACTTCAAAAGCGCCAAACTCCATCCCTATCTGATAAATACCATTTTCATATAAGGTGGGAATCATATTTCTTACAAAATCAAGATTTTGTTTTATTCCATGATCTTCTCCTAATAAAACTATAGAATGGTCTTCAAATTTATCAATAACATAATCCTCTGGTGATGGGCTACTTTTAATCTCTTCTATAGGTTTATTTTTTATTGAGCAAGAAACGTTGATAATTAATGTTAGTAGTAGAATAGAACATCGTTTTAACATATCATTTTTAATTTAATTCCATATCAATATACAAATCCTATCTCTTTTAATACCAACTTTTTTGTTACTTATTGCCTTAACAAAATAAACTCTTAATAGTATTATAAATTATTAATAATTAGTACTATAATTTAAGATTTCCCAACTATAATTCTATTGAAAAGTATAGGATGATAAATATGATTTTACCAATATAATAATTGGGGTTTTTACTGAGTATTAAATGTTATATGACGTGATTTAAAATTAGGTGTATTAATAAAATTAAAATGTATTTACTTCTATTGTTACATTTGTGATAGATAAATTAAACACAATGAAGAATTCAAAAGAAGTAGAAAATACGTTTGGGCATCGCTTAAGAGTAAGAGTTTGCGGTATACTTATAGAGAACAATAAAATTCTCATGGCAGTTCACAAAGGGATTGGTCCTAGAGGAATTTTTTGGGCTCCTCCAGGTGGTGGACTAGAATATGGTGAAACAGTTCAGGATGCTCTGAAGCGAGAATTTTTAGAGGAAACTGGATTAGACATTACCATTAAAAAACATCTTTTTACTCATGAGTTCTTTGATTTGCCCTTACATGGTATAGAATTATTTTTTCTCGTTGAAAAAACGGGAGGTACTTTAAAATTGGGTTATGACCCTGAAATGGAGCAACAAGTACTTGAAAATATGGTTTTTATTGATTTTGATGAGCTCCAAGAAAAGCACCAAGATGAAAAGCATCATTTATTCCGTCATTGTAATTCGTTAAAAGACCTTATCAAAATGGAAGGATTTTACAGCAATTTGACAGAAAATTTGTAAACTTGTAAGTTAGAATCAAACAGGTATTAAGAACCTGTATAACTTCTAAAACAATAATGGCGAAAGTTAGCATTTTACAAAGTCAATTACTTGACATCACAATTAGTAGATTAAGTCAGCAACTTATTGAGAATCATGGAGATTTCTCAAATACAGTGATCATTGGACTTCAACAAGGCGGAATTATTCTTTCTGAGCGTATCAAAAAACGTATCATGGAGTTAGAGAATATTGAGGTGCCTTGTGGTCAGTTGGATATTACTTTCCATAGAGATGATTACCGTAGAAGAGAAAATATTCTTACACCTAGTAAGACGGAGATTCCTTTCTTAATTGAAAATATGAATGTAATCTTAATTGATGATGTGATTTTCACAGGACGTTCTATCCGATCAGCATTAGATGCAATGATGGCATTTGGTCGTCCTAAGAAAGTTGAGTTATTGTGTTTGATTGACCGTAAATACAGCAGAGATTTACCTATCGAACCTACTTACGTGGGTAAGGTAGTTAACTCAATTCAATCTCAATATATCACAGCAGAATGGAAAGAGGAAGGCCATGCGGAGGATACGCTTTGGCTTATTAATCAATAAATTATTTAACGGCTTTCGTTTTGATCGCCGTTTTTTTATGAGAAAAAATACTGATAGAATTTAAGATATAATGTTAAGTACGAAACACCTTCTCGGAATCAAAGACCTGACCAAAGAAGATTTGGAACTAATTTTTCAAACTGCTGATCAATTTAAAGAAGTAATCAACAGACCTATTAAGAAAGTTCCTTCGTTGAGAGATATTACTATTGCGAATATCTTTTTTGAAAACTCAACACGTACAAAATTATCATTTGAACTGGCTGAAAAGCGTTTATCTGCCGATGTTATCAATTTCTCATCGAGTGGAAGTTCAGTAAAAAAGGGTGAAACACTTCTAGATACTGTCAATAATATCCTATCAATGAAAGTGGATATTATAGTGATGCGTCACTCTAGCCCTGGTGCCCCTCACTTCTTATCTAAGCATATTGATGCCACAATCCTTAATGCAGGTGATGGTACTCATGAGCATCCTACTCAGGCTATTCTTGATACTTATTCAATTCGAGAAAGACTAGGAACAGTAGAAGGCAAAAAAGTGGTTATCGTTGGTGATATTCTACATTCTAGAGTGGCTTTATCTAATATCTTCGCTCTGCAAAAATTAGGTGCTGAAGTAATGGTCTGTGGACCTCATACTCTTATTCCTAAATATATTGACCAACTTGGAGTAAGAGTAGAACATGACCTAAGAAAAGCATTAGAATGGTGCGACGTTGCCAATATGCTGAGAATTCAGATGGAACGTCAATTGGTGAAAAACTTCCCTTCTATCCGCGAGTATTCGCAACACTTTGGTCTAAATAAAGAATTGTTGGATTCTCTAGACAAAGAAATCGTAGTAATGCATCCGGGTCCAATCAATAGAGGTGTAGAAATCACTTCAGATGTTGCTGATTGTGAAAACGCGATTATACTTGATCAAGTTGAAAATGGAGTAGCAACAAGAATGGCTGCACTATATCTATTAGCTGGAAAAAAATAGTAGCTAATAAAAAAATAATCTTAAGCGTAATCTAATTGAATTAGGTTACGCTTTTTTATTTCTTCAAAAAACATCACTTTAATTCTTAGATATTCATCAATTACAGAATTTATTTCTACTTTTACGCTTACTAAACAATTCTTCATTAGTGCGATTATAAAATTAACATTGCTATTACCTCTCATCTCTTCATGAGAAACTGAAAGATTACAATGTTTACCCGAACCAAAAATTACAAAATTGATTATCATGTCTAATAGTACTAAAACCGTTATTACCTGCGGTCTATTAACGGACGATGAACATTTTAGGTGTCAAATTGAGCAACTTTTTAATGAAACTGATATTCTTTCGCTTTTGGAAGTACATCAGTCACCATTAGAAGCAGATATGTCTAAAACAATTAAGACATTAGATGTATTATTTATTGATGTAGACCTCCCCTATATCTCTGGTTTTGATTGGTTTGAAAGCCTTCGAACAGAACAGTTATGCGTTTTCATTTCGGATGATGCAAGTCATGCTGTCAAAGCATTTGATTATAACTCTATCGATTTTTTTCTGAAACCTCTCACCATGAAAAAATTCTATAAGAGTGTTTTAAAAATTAGGGAACGATACAGAGCGACTTATTTTTCAAAATCACAAAGAAAGCAACGTACTTCTTTATTTATTCGAAGTGATAACCGTATCTATAAGATCAACTATGATGATATTCTATATATAGAATCCCAAAACAACTATATACAGATTGTGACACAAGACAATAAATATTCTACGTTGATGAAATTGAAAGATGTTCAGCAAGTTTTGCCAAAATCTGATTTCATCAAAATTCAGAAGTCTTTTATCATAAATATGAATTATGTTACTGCAATAGAAGGTAATTCTGTGATTATCAATAATGTACTTATCAACATTAGTAGATCATTAAAAAAAGATGTTATTGATTCTTTTACGCAGGGCCATTTAATGTAAATCGGTAACTATTGAAACTTTGAAAAACAGATTATTGCGCATTTCACCATCATGTAGATGCATCTCACCAAAATTAATTCAATAAAAAAGAGTGTTCAAAGATATTTGAGTCATCGAAAGCAAAGTATTACTCAAATTAAAATGTCAATATTATGAACACGCTATCAAGATTTATTATCGTATCTATTTTCTCTTTATTTGCTGTATCATGTGCATCCGAAGGCAATATCATTCCAGAATTAAATCCTGCAAACAATGCAAGCGATGCACCTGCTGCTTTGTTAGATGTGGAAGCTTTTTTACAAATCAATATGCAACCGGTTGAAGGTGGCTGTGAAGAGCCATTGTCGGTCAATCTTTTAAACTCAAACGGTTTAGATTTTATGACAACTGTAAGTCCAATTGATGGTGTTTATCACTTGTCTTACGATGAAGAATTATCGTATGGTCCTTACTCTGTAAAATTCTATCACCCTCAAACAGGGGAAGTAGTAGGTTCTACATCATTTTATATCACTAGTGAAGACCTTGACCAAGAGAATTATATTAAAGATTTCACTTATGACGCTTGCCCCCAATAGGCAGGAATAAGGAATGAAATTTGTATTCAAAAGAAAGAAGATTTAAACACATGAACTTATCACGCACCTACTTCATATCTATTCTCGGATATTTCATGGCCTTCTTTCTTTTGTATATTTTCGAAGACTATTTTTCTCTTCAATTTCAATGGTTAGGCCTAAAGCATTTTGTATTACTTGATTTTGCGTCTGCTTTGTTAAAGTGTGGACTCACAATCCTTGGTATGAAACTGTGCTTCTATTTTATTGAAATAAAGAAAATTACTTTAGGAATCGTCTCTATTCTCCTCTGCTTTATCATTATACTCTATCTCAATACGGAGCTTATGTGGTTCTTTAAATGGAACTATTATATTTCTTCCAATTTTAGATCAACGATCTCAGTAGAAGACTTTTCCGAAGTGTTTTTCCCTTTTGGTATTGGAGCAGGTATAGAAATAGTATTCGAGTATTTAAAACAACTAAAGATTAGGCAGGCCCTAATCCTTGAAAAGACAAAAGCTGAACTAAATTTCTTGAAAGGACAACTAAGCCCCCATTTTTTATTTAATACTATAAATACTATTTTTTGGTTGATTGTAAAAGATCCAAAAAATGCTCAGGATTTATTGCTAACATTAAGTGATATGTTAAGATATCAGCTCTATGAATGTGAACAGGACTTTGTTCCATTAAAGAAGGAAGTTGATTATCTTAATCATTTAATAAAGATTCAAAATTTCAGAAAGAGAGAAAATGTTAAGGTAGATGTTATC
Source organism: Flammeovirga agarivorans (assembly GCF_012641475.1). Lineage (NCBI taxonomy): Bacteria > Pseudomonadati > Bacteroidota > Cytophagia > Cytophagales > Flammeovirgaceae > Flammeovirga > Flammeovirga agarivorans. Next base: position 929,221 of record NZ_JABAIL010000003.1, read on the forward strand.
ATCAATTTTGAAAACGATAACTATCAAATTCCACCTCTCTTATTTCTGCCTCTCGTTGAAAATGCTTTGAAATATGTTTCTCAAAGGGAAGATGAAGAGAATTTTATTTATGTCAATTTGCAACAAAATGGAAATTCTTGTGTCTTTAAAATAAGAAACTCCACAGATGATAGTGTAATACAGCTATCTGATGACAAAAAATATAGCGGAATTGGTCTCTCTAATATTAAAAAGCGTCTGAACTTATTGTACGGAGACAATTTTGAATTCTCTACTTATCAACTCAACAATATCTATCATGCCAGTGTCAAAATCTAACTTAAAATGCTTAATCATTGATGATGAAGAACTAGCTCGAGAAGGTCTAGCAAGTTATGTCGAACAAGTTCCTTTTTTAGATTTAAAAGGGACCGTGAGTTCAGCTATGAAAGCACAAGAAATCATTGATGAACAACAGATAGATTTATGTTTCTGTGATATTAACATGCCCTACTTATCGGGTATTGATTGGGTAAAGTCTTTGAATAACCCTCCAATGGTAGTATTTACTACAGCATATTCTGAATATGCAATTCAAAGCTATGAGGTAAATACTTTAGATTATTTACTTAAGCCCATATCGTTTGATCGATTCTACAAAAGTTGTATTAAAGCAAGAGACTCATTTTCCGCAAATGAAAAAGAGGATCATTTTCTTTTTATCAAAGTAGAACAACAAATCAAGAAAATTTGGTGTAAAGAGATTCAATATATAGAGTCCAAAAACAACTATATCAATATTGTCACTTCTGATAGTGAACACCTCACTCATCTTACTTTAAAAGAGATCCAAGATAAATTGCCTTCTACCTTTATAAAGGTTCAGAAATCGTTTATTGTAAATATGGATGCAGTAGAAGCCATTGAAGGAAATTGTGTTATTGTAAAAAATCAAATGATAAGTATGAGTCGTTCTCAGAAACAGGAAATTACTGATCAACTAACACAAGGGAATTTAATTATTAAAGGATTGAAGTAATGAGGTATTTCCTTTTTTCCATAGTGTCTCTTTTTCTTTTTTCATGTAACTATGGGAATGAAGAAACAATGTCTAATCGAGGCGGAGAAATTTTAGGGTATGAATTAAAAGATGATTCAGTCTATTTTATCCTAAAAGAATCTGAGATCATGAACTTTATTGATCTTAAAAATACCGATTTCTTTGAGACAGCTCATGCTCCAAACTTTCATGAAGACTCGTCTTATTTCCATAAGGCAAAGGATATCAAAATAAAGAAAGTAAATGTATTAGGTGCTTTCAATGATTATTCTTTAACAGATGAACTAATATTTAATGGAGATTATTGGGTTATTCCTAAAGCTAAAAACCATATTCAACCTGTAGGTGGAGACTTTTTATTTATTATCAATGAAAGGTATGCAGTCACTCTTCCTTTTTTCTTTGGTAAAAATATTCATACACCTAGATTTACAAACCCTCATAACTGGGATTTTTCCTTGTTGAGAATGTACCTTGTTTGGCAACTATATATTCTAGATTCAGAATATGAAATGGCATATCAACTTAAAGATGATTCAATTCAGTTTATTTTTGATCCAAATATCTATGCTTTAGTCAATGACGGTTATGGTATACAAGAAAATTACCATCCAGATATGATTGATTATGTAGAAGTTGCAGGGAGCTTTAATGCTTGGTCTCAATATTTTAAAATGAATAAAGTCGGAGATAAATACTATAAGTCTTTGGCTTTGAAAGATGTAAATACTTGGGGAGAATTTAAGTTTATTATAAATGGTAGAGTTTGGGTAAACCCTCCTTTCTATGCAAGTAATAAATTAGGACATTTTACGGGTACAAGAGAATATAATTTCACTTATAAAATCCCTAACATTGATAATATTCAAGGGTATACAATTCAAGGTAATGAAATTGTATTTTCTTGGCATTTAAACGATTCTGACCTACTGACTTTTTGGGAGCGAACTTATTCCAATCGATTTGAAATTAAGAATATGTACTTGTATGCTTCTTTTTTAGAAACGCCTGGTCAAAAAGTATTGATGGAAGATTTGGGAGATCGCCATTATGAAATCCGTTTTCCGCTTTCAGAAATACCTAAGAATAAGCAAATTCAATTTAATTATCATGCAAACGGGATGTTATTGCTTACTCCTCCCTATTATGCTTCTAATGTTGTACAAACGGATATATGGGATGATAATCAATGGGTGAACTTCGAATTTAGTTTATAAAAAATATGCAGTAAGCAAGCGCCTACTGCATATCTAGCATTGAATCTACATTTTAGAATATTTAATTATTTGTATCACAACTGTCCGTTATTTCAGGAGAACTTTTGAACTCTTGTTCCATCCTTCCCCAATTATTTTGATGATATAAAGCCCTTTTGATAAAGACTGAATATTCACCTCAGTATTATTTATCGAAGCATTGCCTAAATTGACTTCTTGGATCAATTTACCTTGGGCATCTAAAATATTTATACCTAATACATTTTGCTCCGAAGCAATATGAATTCGTTCTGTTGCCGGATTCGGGTAAACCTTTATCGCAGCCTCCAATTCACTCTCTAATGAGTTAATGGTATATCCTGAGATATTAATTTCTTTTGTTCCTTTCACTGTCGAGCCATCTTCAGTTGAAGTCGCAGTAACAATCACTTGACCATCGGTAATTGCAGTTACCAAGCCATTAGCATCAATAGTAGCTATATCTGTATTATCTACTGACCAAGTCACCGTTTGAACATCAGCGTTAATAGGGAATATTGAAGCTATCATTTGAGAAGTACCTCCTTTTTCAGTAATGTCATCTCCGCTTACCGTAATACTTACTACTGGAAAATAACATTCACTACAAGCATTAAAACATACGGTTGGTAATACGATGTCTGATGTTTCTACGGTAATACTTCTATTTTTTGTGTCCTCAACTTCACAGCCCGTATCTGTCATATCCTCAGTGTTCTCCCAATTTTGCCCTATAGTAAATTGGTATTCATAAGTCATACCTTGAAGTAGCTCTAACGTCACTTCCCAGATTCCATCACCATCTTCATCACTCATAGCATCAAAAGAATTTGGATCCCAATCATTGCTAGGCCAAGACCCTGCAATAAATACACCTTCGTCTGAAGGTTTTTCTTTTGAAAGGTTGACACTAAAAGTAACTTGAACCGTATTCACTGATGGTTCATTCTCACTTTCATCACAAGAGTTAAAAATTACTGTTGTTAAAGTAAGTTCTTCTTCCATTACAGCCACTGTCCTCTTTTTTGATTCACTCAAACATTCACCTTCAAAATCCTCTCCTTCTTCATTTGCCATAAAAGAATATTCATAGATAGCGTTTGCTCTAAGGTATACCGCTTTTGAAAAAATATTATTGCCAAGATCATTCATAATAATTGCATCATTAGACCATTCACCTTGAAGAGAAACTGCCTCTTTTGCTTCTAGATCGCTAACATCTACCATAAAAGAAACCTTTATCCATTCGGGTACTTCTGAAGTACATGAATTATACCTGACAGCGTCTAAAATAACGGCATCTTCTGTCTCATCTAAAGTGATATACCTATTATTGGTTCCTTCTTTTTCACAACCTGATTTCAGCATATCCTCAATATCTGACCAATCATCACCTAAAGTGAACTTATACTCATGGGTAGTATTTCCTTCTAAAGTGACAGTGACTTCCCAGATTCCATCCTCATCTTCGTCACTCATCATGGTGAAATTTTCAGGTTCCCATGAGTTCCAACTAGCAGCGATGTACATCCCTTTGGAAAGGTCTTCAAATTCTGATGCATCTACCTTGAATGTCACCTCTTTTTGCACTTTTTCCTTAGGTGTCGATGTACAAGAGTTAAAAGCTACAATTGGAATTGTCATCGTTGGTGTTTCTGAACCATCATTTACAATTTCAACATATCTATTTTTTACACCTTCACCTGCACATTCTTCACCTGAAAGGTCTTCGTCATTCCAATTACTTCCATTATTAAATCTATAGAATTGATCACCCGGAAGTAAATTTACGGTTGCCGTATAGATGCCATCTTCATTCTCATCAGACATTTCTATCCAATCTTTAGGTTCCCATTTTCCATTTAATTCAACAATAAAAACTTTTTCATCTACAAGTTCTTCGGAAGACATATCAACTTGGAAAGTAGTGCTTATATATACCAACTCTTCATTACATTTTCCAAATGCCACAGTAGGTACTACTAAATGATCTTCTAAAACCTCTACCGTTCTGTTTTTTCCTTCTGGGCAAATATCTCTAGCATCTTCCCAATTGCCATTGATAAAATTGTAACTGTGGGTAGAGTTTTTATCCAAGGCAACTTGAGTCTCCCAGACATTGTCCTCATCTAAGTCATAAAGTTTTATTTCATTGTGATTCCATGAGTTGTTCAACCCAGTCATGTAAACACCATCATCTCCTACTTCTTCTTCAGACATATCGACAGAAAAAGTAACCATTACTTGATCATCACATGCGCCAAATGTGGCAGTAGGTACTGAAATATCATCATTATAAATCTTGAGCTTTCTATTTTTTCCTTCTGAACAGTTTTCTCTAGCATCTTCCCAATTGCCATTGATAAAATTATAACTATGTTCAGAACCAATTTCTAAATATTGCTCTCTAGTATATATTTGGTCATTATCATCATCTACTAATTCTAGGTCATTATGATTCCATGATCCATATAAACCTGTCATAAAAACACCATCATCCCCAACAGTCTCATTGCTCATGTCCACACTAAACGTTACTTTAACGTATTTCGGTGTTGAACAAATATTGAATGTTTCTGTTGGTAAAATGACGGCATCAGTTGAATTAATAGATAGTTTTCGATTGTTGTTATCAGAGCAGCCGTTCCCTGTCATATCCTCTTCTAATTCCCAGTTTCCGATCACAAATTTATAATCGTGATTTCCTTCGGCTACATCTATTGTAATTTCATAAATATTAGTATTGCTTTCATTAGCTGTCATCTGTTGAAGTCCCCATCCTGAGAAGCCTCCTGCGATATAGACGTCTTTACCGTCCAAGCTTTCATTAGATACATCTACACTAAAAGTCACATCTGTAGAGAAAGCAGTAAAATTGATACATAATAAAAAAAGTAATAATTGATATTTCATTCCTTTAGTATTAAGAGTTAAAACAAGAGAAGTTAGAGGGAAGGTATTGGTTTCGAGTAGTTAGAGATATCCAATACCCTCCTTTTTTATTTTAGCAATAGTTTTATAAATTTTTCATTTTAGTCTGTGGACAAAAAGTTGTCGATCTTCTTTGCCTCTAAATGGTGTCCATCAGTCTAAGAGAAAATGATTTTATGCCTTTTTATTTCCATCATATACCATCGTACCAACACTTTGTGCAGGGATAGAAATAATATATGTTTCTTCAGAACCAGTAATTCTTAAATTGAATTTTTTCTGTGCATCAGAATTATTCATTAGTAAGACTACATATTTATTGTTCGGAGTAACAAAGGCAACATTCGGAAGATCTCCCATGTTATTCGATTTTATTCTAAAAGAACCTGACGGAATAAATTTTGAAGCATGACCAACAGTGTAATAAGCGACGTTTCTATCCACAGTATTACCATCAATTGTTAAAGCACCAAGGCACTCTGTACAACCTCCATCTGTATGCGGTTCTAAACTTGAGTTGGCTGCTAGGTTCCATTCCAATACCGTTTTACTCCAGTTTCTTGGAGCACCAATAAACATGTTTTCAAAATGCCACATTAAAGCACCTCCGAAGTCTTCATTTCCTCCAACCCATTGTTCTGTAAAGTAAATTCCTTTAGAAGGGTCCGCTGTCTTCACTGATGAAAGTGCTGAGATATCACCTCCATATAAATGGAAAGCGGAACCACTGATATATTGATTTGCTTCTGAGTTGATGATATTGATTGGGTAATCAGGTCTGTCTGCATTATGATCATATGTTATGATTTTAGTTTCTAAACCTGCTTCTTGGAATTTTGGTCCTAAATGACTTGCAATAAAATTGGCCATTTCATCTGATTCCATAAGTAAACTTGGAACATTACCCGGATGTAATGGTTCGTTTTGGATTGTAATAGCATCAATTGTAATACCTTCATTCTTATATGCCTCTAGGTATTTTACAAAATAGTCAGCATATACAGCATAATGTGATGCTAATAGTGACCCTCCTTTATATTCATTATTAGATTTCATCCATGTCGGAGGTGACCAAGGTGTCGCTAGAATCTTAATTGAAGGATTGATTGCTACAATTTCTTTAAGTACTGGAATAAGGTTTTCTTGATCTTTAGCTATAGTGAAATTGGATAGAGTTTCATCTTCCACTTCAGAGTAAGAAAAAGGAGCAACATCTAAATCAGATGCTCCAATACTTACTCTTAGATAATTCACACCAATTTGCCCATCTTCTCTTCCGAATAATTCCTCAAGTAAAGCCGATTTATTGGCTGCAGACATATTGTTGATATGTAAGGCACTTCCTCCTGTTAAGGTATACCCAAAACCATCCATTTCTTGGTAAACTTGATTCTGATCGATTCTTAATGTTTGAAACGAATCATCATACCCAGAAGCAACCATATCCTCTTGTAGACGGAGACCTTGATTTTTTTGACCTCTGACGTCTTCAGTAGAAGTAACATAAAGTTCGATATGATCTACTTCTACTACCGGAGGTGGAGGGACAGGTGTACCATTATTCTTTTCATCAGTACACCCATTATTCATCCAAGATGAACACAGCAAAAACACAACACCAAATAATGTATTCATTTTATTTTCTTTCATAATATCTTTGTTAAGGAGGGAAATGCTCCCCTCCAATAATTTTTTTATTGCGTTACAGAATAATTAGCTGTTCGATAATCATTTGAAATCTCGAGACTAATATTGTAAGTACCGTCAGTTGATATAAACTTGAAGTTGTTGATGTTTACAGACTCGTCCGCAAAAGCTTTGTTCGTGGCCGTACCTGTTGTAGCCGTTGCATCATCGGTAGATCCGGCAGCATCAGAAGCTCCAAATTCAACATCCCAAGGAGAATTAAATTTCGAATCGTTTCCTCCAGTTAATTCTACATTACTTAAGGTAAAAGTATACGGATGCTCATAGGTCATTTGTACCTCAATTCGATCATCCCATTCTAACCAGTGGAATAACTTAATATTATAGTATTGCCATGATAGAGATGGAGTACCAAAATCTAGTGTTAACTGATAAGCTTGGTCTCTTGCTACAGTAATTTCTCCTTCCCCTTCTTTTAATGAAGAACTATCGAATACATTATCTCCTGTAGGATCTTCGGTCGCACCAATTTCTCCTTGTAAAATATAGGATGTCCCAGACCCATCAGATGATGAATTTAAAGTATAAGTAAGTTCAGCCTGTAGAGCTAAATAAGATGGTGAAGTAAATGTGTTGCCATCTTTGTTGAATTCGATTGCTTCAGATCCATCTGAAGGCAATAAGAACAATGTTTCTGGTGCTACAAGTGGAGGTAATTCAGACTCTACTTTTTCAAATGAATAAGTATATGCTGTTCCTAAGAAATCTACAGAAACTATATAATCACCTACATTAGGGTTTTGTAAATCTTCTTTATCAAGTCCTTCATTATCAGCAAATGCCTCATAAATTAGATTTGTGGTTCCAGGTCTCTGTTTATACACTCTACCCCAATCTCCATCAATTCTCATAATAAAACTTCCTGATGCTTTTAAGTTTACAGTATCCTGAAATAATCCATTCCCCTGATACGTTAGCGGAACATCTCCACCCCATTCACCTTCAATAGGAGTTCCTACAATACTGAAGAAATTGATTTTTTCAGTGGCTACTGTATTTGTTTTAAAATCAGCTTTAATTATAAATACACCACTTTCTGTAGCAGTGATTTGTGAACCACATAATTTTAATTCCCCATTTTCCGTTCCGTAACGCAATGCTGGATCCTCAATACCACTCACAAATTGATATGTTTCATCTTTGATTAATGAAGTCACAGTTTCAAAATGTGTCATCTCTCCATTTCCATCCACAAATCCTTTCATTGGGATAGCATTTTCTTGATCTTCACCTACTTCAGTAGCTGTACCATATATAAATAATTGTTGTGGTAGCTCATTCTCAGAAAATCTTTTAATATTAATTTCCTGTGATGAAAAAGCGACTCTAGACAATGATGTTGCTTTCACTCCCCATTTAGTGTTTGCCATTTCATTCTTAGGGTAACAAGCCTGTGCCAATGCTAAGTCGATTTCTTTATGAGAAATACTAGCCGTTACACTTTTACCATTGTTATGTGATGCCACTTCAATTAAAGGATTATCATAAGAAGTGGCCGTATCTCTAACTAATACAACCGAATATGTAATGATATAATCCGCCGTATTTATTGAGGGTTCCCATTCAAAATCAAGGTTTTCATTAGGAAATACTTCATTCAGTTCAACAATTTCATCAGTAGAAGGAATGATGAGCTTTGGCTCGCTAAGGTCCCAATCACCTTCTGGTTGCATATTTGATTTTGTTGTACAACTTATTCCCCATAATCCAATGAGAAACAATACAATATATTTTATATTTCTTTTCATCTTTTTGGAAGTCTTGTCTCTTATAATGGATTTTGATCTAATGCAGGGTTCCTATCCAATTCTTGTTGAGGGATTGGTAATAAGATTTTAGCGTCAGTCATATCATAATTGACGGCTCTTCCTGTTCTCAAATCAATTTCAACAAGATTGTTCATAGTGGAAACAGCCTTATTCTGACGCACTAAATCATCCCAGCGGTGTCCTTCTTGGGCCAATTCCAACCTTCTCTCATTGAGAATTTTTTCTCTTAATTCCTCTTGTGATAAGCCCGAAAGGTTGGCGAGATTTACTCTTGCTCTGATTTTGTTTATCTCTACTATTGCTAAAGAAGTATTTCCTATTTCATTTAGTGCCTCTGCTTTAAGTAAAACTATATCTCCAAAGCGTAATAGATAAGGTCTATCGGTCGAAGCCCAACCCATTGCCTTTTTCCATTTGTATGAGAATGGGATGGTTGAGCCAGTAGCATTTCCCCAATATTCATCTACCCAATCAACACTTTCAAACAGTACAGAAGCTCCTTTTCTTACATTGTCACCTTCAGTGTCATAAGCGGCAATTAAGTTTTGAGATGGTGTCACAAACTTTCTCCAAGTATCTCCAGAAATTGAAGGCGGTAGTAACAATTGAGGACCAAAATTTCCTTCATCCGTACCTAAGTATTGTACTTCCAAAATGGATTCGTCATTGTTATAATGCTCTCCATCGAATAAATGATTATAATCAGACAAAAGCATGTAGCCGGCAGTAGAATTTTCTACTTTTTGAATAGCTTCTAACGCATTATCCCACTCCTTGTGTTGAGCATATACTTTTGCTAATAATGCATTGGCAGCTCCCGCTGTCGCTCTCGCTTTGTTCGTTGAGCCTCCAAGATCATTACCATTTTCATCTGTATAATAATCAGGTAATAGCGAAGCCGATAAATTTAAATCTGTAACAATCTGTGCATAAACTTCATCTACCGTATTTCTTGGTACTCTTACATCATTAGGGTCTGTAGATTTTGTAGGAGATAATATTAAAGGAACACCTCCATGCAATTTTACTAATGTGAAATAATGGTATGCTCTTAAAAATAAAGCTTCACCTTTGATTTGATCTTTTCGAACTTCCGATAATGCCGGATCTTCTATAAGTTCTATTTTTTCGATGACAGTATTTGCTTTTAAAATACCATTATAGATTTCAGACCAATTTCTAAATACTCTAGAGTTGATTGGTGTAATCGTTAACAAATCTGCTTCAAATACTTCTGGATTATCTCCTCCAGCATATGCATTATCAGATCTCACATCACTAAATACTACATGGTCCCACACATAATATTCTGATGATTGAAAAGTTTCATAAGCACCTACTAAAGCACTTTCCATCTGAGAAGCTTTACCATATGCGTTATCTGATGTCTCTTCTGAAATAGGTTGCAAGTCAAGGAATTTATCACAAGACATTGTTCCTAATGTTATAATCGCTCCCGCTATAATATTTTTATATTTCATACTTTGTAGATCAAAAAATTAGAAAGAAATGTTTGCTCCGAAAATGATACTTCTTGTTTGAGGGTAAGTACCATAATCTATTCCTAATACTGTATTTGAATTTCCGCCTTGATTTACCTCAGGATCATAGCCAGAGTAGTTGGTTAAAGTCCAAAGGTTTTCACCTGTTGCATACACTCTAAATGATCCCACTCTAATTTTTTCCAGAAGGTTTGAAGGAAGGTCATAACCGATTGTAAGTGCTTTTAGTCTTAAGTAAGAAGCATCTTCTACAAAACGGGTTGAGATTCTAGAGTTATCTGTATTACCTTGGCTTGATTTAGGAATATCAGTTACATCTCCCGGTCTTTTCCATCTTCTCAATACTGCAGTAGTTTGTGATTTAGCATCTGTCATTCCCTCAGTATCAATCCTTGTTGCATTTAGCATTTCATTCCCTTGAGACCCTTGAAAGAAGATGTTTAATGTAATTCCTTTCCAACTTAAGGTATTTGTAAAACCGTAAATAAAATCTGGGTTTGCGTTTCCTATGATTGTTCTATCATCAGGTGATGGTGAAAATGTAGACTCTCCATTACTTCCCATGTAATATGCATTACCTGTTTGTGGATCAACTCCTAAAAATTCATATCCATAAATTACCCCTAAAGATTGCCCTTCTTTAATTTGAATGGCCTCACCTCTACCAGCAATACTACCCGTATAAATTTCCTGTCCCACTAAATTCGTCACTTCATTTCGGTTAAATGAGATATTAAAGTTTGTCGACCATCTTACTTCTTTATCTACATTTATTGTATTTAAATTAAATTCGATACCCTTGTTCTCCAAGGCCCCAATGTTTTGGATAGCATTATCGTAACCTGTTGATCTTGGTAGTGGAGCATTTAATAATAAATCGCTTGTTCTTTTAATATAAGCATCTACGGTTAGCTCTATTCTATCTTGTACCAAGCCTACATCAAGACCAATATTGGTTTGTTCTGATTCTTCCCATTTCAACTTCTGGTTCTCAATTGATGCAGGGTAAGAACCTGGTTGAGTGGCACCACCAATAGGATAGTTAGCACCCGATCCAACTTTACCCATATAAGCATAAGTTCCAATATTATCGTTACCTACAATACCATACCCGGCTCTAAGTTTCAGATCTGAGATGATTTCTACACTTTCTAAAAATGCTTCTTCTGAAATTCTCCAACCAGCAGAGAACGAAGGGAATATACCCCACCTATTTTGTGGACCAAATGCACTAGACCCATCCATTCGTATATTGGCAGTTAATAGGTATTTGTTATTGAATGCATAGTTTACTCTACCAATAAAAGAGGAATTGGCTTTTTCTGCTTCTGTAGCTGTAGCTGCAGCAATCTCTGAACCTCCATTGGGTGTTGAAATTGCATCTGAAGCAAAATTTCTTCTTTCAATAGTACTGCTTTGCCAATGGTATTTTTGAACGACAGCACCTACTAATCCTTGAATTTTATGTTTACCTAATGTCTTGTCGTAGGATAATGTATTATCAAAAATATAATAAGAGTTGTTATTCTGACTTACTATCGATTGACCGTTTAATGCTCGCCCATAAGAAGTTCTATAAGGATCAAGAAAATAATCGTATTTATCTGTATTGTTATCAATACCAATATTAGTCTTGAACTTAAAATCTCTCAAAAAGCTTATTTCTGCATATAGGTTACCTAAGAAACGCTTATTATTGAATCCTCTTTGGGAACCATCGGTACTCGCAATAGGGTTTTCCCAGTCTTGAAAAGGATTCGAAGTAAATGTCCCATCATCATTGTAGATTCCAATAACCGCAGGTGTTGTAAGTGCTCCTAATAATACACCACCCTGATTTACAGCTTGATTATCCTTAACATCAACATCATTGTAATCTACATATGATAAGCGAGTTCCTAATTTTAACCAGTCATTTACTTCCTGATCGATATTCACTTTAAAGTTAGCTCTATTCATCTCAGAGCTTCTTACTGCACCTTGTGTCCCTGTAAAACCTCCCGAGATATAATAGTTTGTCTTATCAGATTTCCCTGAAATAGCCAATTGGTAATTTTGTGTATATCCTGTTTGGAATACTTCATTCTGCCAATCTGTATTATTCTGATAATTTTCCCAATCGGTATTATATCCCATCTCGGTCATTAAATCTCTGTATTGTTCGCCATTTAATACCTCTTGAGTTCTCCATACTTCATTAATACCACCATATATGTCTAATGATACTGTAGGCTTTGTTGAAGTACCTTTTTTAGTAGTAATCAATACAACACCATTCGCTCCTTGTGCTCCGTAAATAGCCGCAGCTGAGGCATCTTTTAATACCGAAATACTTTCTATATCAGAAGGACTTAATGATCTTGTATCTGCGGTTGGTACCCCATCAACAACGTACAAGGGTTCCGAACCCGCGTTGATAGAGTTCGTACCTCTAATCCGCATAGATATACCCTGAGAAGGTTTACCAGAAGAAGCCTGAACTTGTACACCGGCTACTTTACCTTGAATTAAAGATCCTACTTGAGTATTCAGTCTTGATTCTAAATCTTCACTACCTACTACACTCACTGATCCTGTAACGTCTTTCTTGTCTTGAGATCCATAACCAATCACGACTAATTCTTCTAGTTTGATCATGTCTTCTGCTAAAGAAATATCAATGGTCGATCTGGCACCAACAGTTACTTCTTCTGTCACCATACCCACATAGCTAAAAACTAAGATGTCAGAACTATTGTTAATCTCAATTTTATAATGTCCATCAAAATCCGATGTAGTACCAACAAGTGTGTTCTTTAATAAGATAGTCACTCCTGGAATCGGATCTCCAGATTGATCTGTTACAATCCCACTTATTGTTGATGTCTGTGCATATATATTTGTTGATAGAAGTAAAAGAAGGAATAGTAATGAAATACAACTCCGTTTTACAACAGAATCATAAAGAGTATTATGTCTAGTCATTATAGTACAAACTTAATGTCATATAAATAGATGCTCGAATAAAAATTGAAGGGTAATTATTTTTTCAGCTGGACCTTCAGCGAGCTAACAATACAAAGTTGGCAGTTTAAAAGTGTACTACCTACACATAGTAGTAAAAATGTAGATTCATATAGACACTATAAATCTAATATACAGATAGTTAACTAAATTAATAGCTATGAAAAATATAGATGATAAATAGGCTTAATTTTCTATATTTTTATTAAACTCTCCAATTTTCATAACATAATCGTCAAACTTTTCTCTATCTACAGAAGCCTTATTTTTGATCTTTACCCTATAGTTATAAATCGTCGTTACAGAGTTGCCTAACAACTTCGCAATCTTATTACTGTCGTTAATCCCTAACCTTACCAAGGCAAAAATTCTTAATTCGGTAGTTAAGCTATTTTTATTTTTAGTAACGATGGGCTGATCTTTATCAAGTAGTTTATTAAAAGACTCTACGAAGCTAGGGTAGATATGAAGGAAAGTTTCATCGAAGTTTTTATAGAATAGTTTCATTTCCATTTTACGGACATCACTATTCTTAATTTCAGTTAGTAATTCTCCATACTTTCTTTTAATCAACATCTTTTGGGTATGTAAACTTTGATGTTCAAGTTTGTCTATATAGTCACTACATATCTTTAAAAACTCTCCGATATAGACCTCTTTTACCATATTTGTAGTCGACAGATCAGTATGAAGTTGATTGAGCTGTTCATTCGCATCAACTAATTCTTTATTAGAATCTCTAAGCTTATTATTTGTAGTAATAGTAATATTCCTTGCCTCTCTAATGGATTTAACTTGTCGATAAATAAAGAACAAACCTATAACTAGAACTATAGTCATTATTGTAATAATAATGTTGAAGTGTTGTAATCTGCTTTTTTGTTCTCTCAACTGTACTTCATAGGATTTTGATATGACAGGAAGAATATTTGCGATTTGAATAGCCCTTAACTTTGAATTATAGAACAAAGCATCTTCATAGGAGATATTGATGTATTTGTAAGCTCTTTCAATATCGTTTTCATGATATAATAAAAAGGCCAATGTTGCTAATGAAGCATTATCTTTTACTGCAGCTTTTAAGTCTGATATTGCTGAAAGTATCAAATACTTTTTTTGAAAGTTTATTTTTTCTTCAATTTCATAAACTAAGGAACGTTCAAAAGCTACTGTTGCATATAATTTATGTCCCAATTCAGTCCTTGCTAATCTTTTCGAATTGATGGATAACGCTAATTGAAGATCTCTATTATCTAAAGCCCTCGTCTCTCTTATATGTAAAAACTCTTCAGAGTTTTCAGGAACATGCATTAATATAGAATCACAATAATTAGTATAAGCTTCTTTATAACCTTCTTTGATTTTTTTTGTCGGTGAATAAAAATACAATTGATTGTACAAGTCCTTACGAATCACATAATATTTATGTAACAGATGTGTAGACAGCTTTTTAGGATTTAATTTATCGAGTATTTCCGAAGACTCTTGATAAATACCCGCAATCACAAGTACCTGAGCAAGATTCAACTGACTTTCATGAATTAATTCGGGTTCGTTCAATTCTTGTGCAAATTTGATCGCTTCATAGGCGAAATGTAATGCTCCATAAAATTCAAAAACTAGATATTGATTATAAATTTCAGTGGCAAGAAAATACTTATTTCTTGTAGAAGTTGAGTCCGTTTCAAGAACTACTCTGAATTGATCTATCTTTCTATTCTTCTCTATGGAATAAGATTCTCTTTCAGCAATGGTCTGATCCAATAATGAATACAAAGAGTCTAATTGTACATCTTCAAGTGGTGCTGCAATAAAGTCGAAACTGATAAATAGGGATAGTAGTAGTAAAAAATTCCTTTTCATACGCTGGTAAGTTGAAAATCAAATGTCAAAAAATAAGTCGTAGTATTATGATATGCTTATAAAAGGCATTATAGTATCCTCTATTTTAATTAAATATTATGGAATTTGAAAATAATTGATAGAAGAACATTATACATTATGAAATAAACATTAGATCACAGTAATAATTACAATATTCTAAGAAAAGAAAAAAACACCTCAAAGGAAACCTAAGAGGTGTTCGTACTAAAATAGAAAAATTATTCTTACCTAAATTTATTCAGTGATCTTTAACTTCCTATAAAGAAGAGAGAGCAATCCTATTGCAGAAATAGATCCGATTAAAATCAACATTTTAACTTGCGGAAATATCATATTCATATCAGCATTAAAATGAAGTATCTTACGTAAAGCTTCAAGAAAATGCGTTAATGGAATTCCTTTAGAAATATTTTGTATCCATACTGGCATAGCATTTAAAGGCCATGTAAAACCAGATAGAATAAAACTTGGAGTGGAAATCACCATCAATACTTCTGTTGCCTTCAGTTGAGATGGTAAAATCCAGCTGACCAAGCCACCCAAACATGTTAGGGCAAACATAAATACAGCAGTTAATATCAATAAAACACCATAATCAGACGGCTCTGGTAATTTAAAGAGTGGGAACATCAATAATTGAAGTCCACCCCACAAAACCACACCGGTGATCCAATAAGGAAGTGCTTTACCGAAAAATATAGTGAAAGGGTTTTTCGTAATAGATGCAACTTTACCAAAAGTATTTTCCTCATGTTCTTTACTATAGCTAAGTGCCATTCCCAATAAGAAAACCTGTTGCATCACAGCACCTATAATACCTGGCCAAATAAAAGTCAGGTAATTCGATGTCGCATTAAAATATCTTGTATCATCTATAGCAAAGGCTTCCCATTGTTCTTTCGCCGTTGCTAATGGAATTCCCTGTTTGTTGAGTCCAACAATTTCGATTCCTGCATTGAGTGTTCCCAATACCGTACGAATACCGATATTTGCATAATTACCAGTAATCATATTCGCACCATTCACCTCAACTTGGATATGAGGGTGTCTCTTATAATTAATTGCACCTTCAAAACCCTGAGGAATACGAACTATCGCTTCGAAATTTGGTAGTTCATCTTTGATATCACTTTCTTTGATCGAAACATGATCTACACTCAAGTAATAATTTTCCTCTAAAGCATCTATCACTTTATGACTTAGAGGTGAATTATCTTGATCAATTACAGCAATACTTAAGTCTTTTACTGAAGCCTGTTGGTAGGTATACCCCACTAATAACCCAAAAAAGATAGGAGCTCCAAAAAAGACCATGACCAAAACATCATTGGAGAAGAATAATTTAAACTCTCTCTTTACTATCTGAGAAAAGGCTTTTAATTCTTTCATCATCCTTATTTTTTAGACATCACTAAAGTTGTATTTGTAAGCAATTGATCTGCTTTTTTCTTATCAACTGGAATCATTTTTAAGACATAAAGAGATTGATCCATCTCGTAATTAGGATTCATCGATTTCCTTGTAGCAAAAGACATTTCTTCTTGAATAGAAACAACTCTTCCTTTAAATTTTTCTTGGTTACCAAAAGCTGTTGCTACCTCTACTAATTCGTTGTTTTTATATTTTAGGACATCACTTTCATCCAATACAAAACGGAAAAATGTACTTTGGTCTGCATAACCTGAAAAGATATTATAACCTGGTAAAGCTAACTCTCCTTCCTGAAGTGAGATAGATGAAATTCGCATCGCCTTTGGCGCAATAATATAACGTTCGGATAAAGCTACATTTACTTCTTTTAAAGCTCCTTTCGCTCTTTCTAATTGCCCTAGTGCCATACGTTGCTTTTCATTTCTAACACCAGAAATGACTTCTTTTTTCTTAGCTGAAGTACCATCATATTTCGCTTTCGCCATTAAATATTTTGTTTTCACTTCATCATATTTCTGAGCAGAGATTAAAGAGTCCTCATACATTTCTTTTATTCTCTGGTAACTTTTCTCTGCAAATCTATATTGTTCTTCTGCTGCTGTGTAGGCAGCATCTACTTGATCTAATTGTTCCTTAGTTGCTCCATTAAAAGCCATTTGATATTGGGCTTTGGCTGCTTTTACTGCACCCAATGCTTGATCTAATTTTGCTTCAGCTTCTGGTAAATCAATAACCGCTAAGGTATCTCCAGATTTTACAATATCTCCTTCTTCAACATTAAGTTGTACAATTCTTCCAGGAACTTTTGATGCTACATAAACTGCTTTACGTTTTACTTTTCCTTTAAATTGATCGTTTTGAATAGGTTGAGCACAAGATGCTGCTAATAATAATAAGACGATATATGTAAGTTGTTTTTTCATTGCTCTATTTTTGAATGTGTTCTACGTTTAAAACTCCCATAGCATCTAATAATGCTATTGCAGATGTGCGTTGATCTGCTACAGATTGAATGTATTCTAATTGAAGTTTTTCATAATCTGAGATTTCCTCCAAAATGTCATTAACATCGGCTAGACCATTTTTTAATTCTTGTGATCGAATTTTCAACCCAGTCTCAGCTCCATCCAATTTTTGTTTTGCTACATCTACCATTTGAGTAGCAACTTCCCATTCCATTTTTTTCTTTTCAAAATCTAAAGAAACCAACTCCTCAGCATAAGCTTTCTTTTCTCTCATCGACGAGATGGCCAATTCCGATTTTTGCACTTCTCTTTTTCGTTGCAAACCATCAAAGATTTCCCACTGCATACCTACACCAACAAAAGGAATTGGATCTACACTTGTTAAACTAGAACCACCTTGCATAACATGAGCAAAAGCTTTTGCCTTAGGTAAGGCACTATACTGTTCAGCTTTATGTTTTCTTTCAAGTGCTTCAACAGAAAAGTCAATTGCTTTAATCTCTGCTCTATTACCTAAATTGATTTCGTTTTGATCAACCCACCATACTTCAAGTTGAGGTGATATTGTTATTAATTCTTCTTTCGATAAACCCGTTAATTGTTGTAATTTTTGAACTACTAGATTTCTACTTGCATTCAATTCTATTCTTTTGGCAACAATATCTTTTTCAGCAATTCTAATTTTATTCAGATCGTAGTCTGTAGCTAAACCAACTTCTTTCGCTTTTTCTGCAAATTGCTTTTGCTTGTCTAACCTTTTCTGACTCTCTTCTAGTACAACTAAAGATTGTGCTATCACAGCTAACTTATCGTAATATCCGACAGTTTCTGTAATGATTTCATTTTCATCCTTTTGCAGCATGGCTCTTTGACCATTGGCTTTCGCTTCTGCTGCTTTGGCATAATTTGGAGCCTGCAAACCTGAGAAGATGACCATTTCTACATAAGCATCATAAAACCATAAATTTTGATCTTTTAGGCTTAATGTTGGTTGATCAGGTACCTGCATTACCATATTACCAATGTTATTGTATATCCCTTCTATCATTGGAGTTCCAATACCAATCATAGTAGGTGGCAACCCAGAATTTGCCAAATTTGCTAACGATTGTTCTTTACTGTGTTCGATACCTGAGATAAGACTATTCTTTTCTGTAGACATATCTCTTGAGATATTAATATCATTCAGTAGGTAAGCATAGCCACCTTTTACCCCTACCTTTGGAATATAAGTGTATAAAGCTCTTTGCTTATCATATTCTGTTGATTTAATCTCGTTTTCTTTAATTTTAAGTAAGTGCGAATGATCCAGTGCTTTTTCTACAAGATCTTTTCTAGTCAACTCTTGAGCAAATGATTGTTGAACCAGTAAACTCAATAGCAAAGTTAAATAGGATAATAGTATTCTTTTATGTTTCATTATTTCTCCGATCTATATAAAAATAAATCTTAAATTTTACATGAATGAATGTTCATTCACAAATGTATTCTATTAATACGACATCCCCAATAGTATTGTTTCAAATAAGTTTAAATATTCTGAGATTTTTGATTAATTAAAATTAAAGAAATTTTCCTATTCTTGTAACTTGGATTAAAATCATACCATAAACATATATATAATGCCAGTAATTACGAACGATGCAATAGTTTTTGGTCTACTTATGGCCTCATTAGCATTCGTATTTTATACCTCATCTTTAAAGAATTCTTTTTGGTCAAAATTCTATAAAATATTCCCTCCCCTATTGATGTGTTACCTCATTCCTTCTTTGATGAGCACATTCAATTTAATCTCAGCTGATCATTCTAATTTATATACAATGGCTAAGAATTATCTTTTACCTGCCAGTTTGATATTAATGACGATCAGTGTTGATATGAAAGGCATAGTGAACTTAGGTTCTAAAAGTATCATTATGTTCTTATCTGGAACTGTTGGGATTATTTTAGGTGGACCACTAGCGATATTAATCGTATCTGTAATTTCCCCTGAAACTTTCAATGGAGTTGGATTTCAAGAAGCATGGAGAGGTCTTGCCACTCTAGCAGGTAGTTGGATTGGTGGAGGCGCCAACCAAGCAGCTATGTTGGAAATCTATCAATATGATCAATCTCTCTATTCTGGTATTGTCGCAGTTGATATTATCGTTGCTAATATCTGGATGGCCATTCTATTGATGGGTATTGGTAAAACCAAACAGATTGATAAATGGTTAAAAGCCGATGTAAGTGCTATTGAAGAATTAAAAGAGAAGATGACTGCTTTCCAAAAGAAAGTAAGTAAGGAGCCTACTCTAAAAGATTTAATGATTGTATTAGGAGTTGCTTTCGGTATCGTTGGTTTGTCACATTTGTTGGCTCAGCTATTAAGTGGGTATATTTCATCCATTGTGGAAGATCCAAGTACGAGTGTACTAAGTAGTAAATTTTTCTGGTTAGTATTACTTGCTACTACAATTGGTGTGATTTTGAGTTTTACAAAAGCACGAGATTTGGAAGGATACGGTGCTTCTAAATTTGGTAGTGTTTGTATTTACATATTAGTAGCTACCATTGGTATGAAGATGGATGTTACTAAAACTATGGATAACCCAGGTTTATTAGCAGTAGGTGGTGTTTGGATGGCCATTCATGTAATAATCATGATCATTACAGCAAAAATTATTAAAGCACCATTTTTCTTCTTGGCTGTAGGTAGTAAAGCAAATGTTGGTGGTGCAGCTTCAGCGCCAGTTATCGCTTCAGCATTTCACCCTTCATTGGCACCGGTTGGAGTACTATTAGCTGTATTAGGATATGCACTTGGTACTTATGGAGCCATGTTCTGTGCTTATCTAATGATGCTAGCAAGCCAGTAAATTAAAATTAAATGAATTCTCATATTGAACAAATACAAGATAACACTAACCATTTGGTTACATTTCTAGAAAATCTAGATTTATCTAATGAAAAACCAACTAAAGATCAAGAATGGAGTATTTTAGAAATCCTTGAACATATCTATATCACCGATAGAGGTATATATAATATGCTTTCTAAACCCACTGATTTGGTTGCCGAGTCTGATGAGATAGCGGGAAAGGGTAAGTTAGAGCATATTCTAATTAATAAAAGAGCCAATAAGGTGAAGTCTCCTGATTCATTTGTACCAAAAGGCATATACAAAGATGTAGACTCTTTTAAAAAGGAGTTTCTTGCTTTTAGAAATGCTATGGTAGATGATATCATAAATGAGAGGTTCCTTATTGATCAAAGGATACATAAACATTTTGTTTTAGGTGAAATGACGATATCTGATTGGATTTATTTTATCATTTATCATACAAATAGACATTTAGAACAGATAAAGGAAAGAATCTAAATGCTATAAATAGAAAAGTCTTAGAAGTGATATACCTCTAAGACTTTTTTATTTTAATTCTGAACGGTTTCATCAAAGAAGAAATCATCGTCTAAATTAGTTCGTATTTGAGGGGCTCCTATATTTCCAGTCTCTGATAATAGGATGGCAATTCTTCTGGTAGACTCAAACTCCCCAAAAATAATGATCATCAATACTGTAATAGGAACAGAAAGGATCATCCCAATTACTCCCCAAATAGTTCCCCAAAAAGCTAAAGCTATTAGTACCACTAAACTAGATACATTGAGAGAATTTCCCATCAGTTTTGGTTCAACAAAATTACCTACTATCAATTGAATCGCACCAACGGCAAGAAGTACTACCAAACCCAAGGTTGGTTCTGCTGTTTGAATAATGATAAAGAAAGCAGGAAATAAAGTCGCAATTAAAGAACCAATGGTAGGGATGTAATTTAATATGAAAATAATAGCAGCCCAGAAGAAGGGTGCATCAATTCCAACGAAAACAAGTACCAGATAACTTAATACACCTGTGATTAGACTTACAAATGTTTTCAGTGTTAGATAACTACTCACTAAGTTGCTCACTCTAGTAAGCAATTTCATTACTTGAACATAATCTGAATCTTTAGGATACATTGCTTTAAGTTTATCACCAAATCCACTCTCTTCTAACAGTAAGAAAACAATGTATAGAAGTATTGTAAATGCATTGCCAAATAAACCTGTCACAGAAGATAGTACTGTTCTTAGTAGACTTGTAAAATTGGTATCACCCACCATCTTATTTAATGAGTTGGTGATATTAATATCAAAAAGTGCATTTAGCTTATCTTCCATTAACTGTAAGTTACCGTCATAATGTGACATAGATTCTGAAAGATTTTGAATACTTACACTCATAATTTTAACCACAACAAATAAAATCCCAAAGATGGTAAGTGATGCCATGAGATTTTGTAGCCAAATAGGAAGTTTATGTTCTTTCAAACTAATCATTCCACTGATCATTGTTCTTACTTCCACTACAATTAAATAGAAAATTGCAGCAAGTATTAAGGGTACTAAAATACTTTTCAGGTAAATCAGACAAACAACAATAATTACTAATAATAAGGCCGTTGAAGCTGCCTTAGTCACTTTATGCATTTTATATCTTTTTTGATGTAATAACTATTTCTAAAAAAATGGAGTAACCTTAGTAAAAATACGAACAATCTCGAACAAAGCGATCGTTTTCGAACATTATTTACAATTATTTTATAATAACATATGATTATAATCAACTGATAATCAATGTTTTAAAAATTTATGGCATATTTATCGAATTATAGTTAGTGTGTCAAATTAATTACTATCTCACTTAACCTTACTCAAAAATGAAAACTGTAATCTCAACTGTACTAGTGTCATTAATCGTTTTATTATCATCATTTGCTGTACCTACTTCTTTAGAGGAAGCTCCTACTGAAGAAAAAATGTCATTGCTAATTAAGATGGTAAACAGTGCTGAAAATAATGATTGGGAAACACTCAACAAAGCAGCACAATACTCAATTAATTGGAATGCCGATTTAGAATTAGCTAAAGAATGGTTAGATGCATCCTTAAACATCAGTGATAATGCTGAAGCCTATGAGTTACTAGGTGATTATCACTTAAGAAAAGGTGAAATTACAAAAGCTTATGGCTACTATGCGAAAGCATTACAAAAAGGTATTTTCACTTTATCGAAAAAAGATATGCACAGAATCCAACGTAAAAATATGGTCTATGGCAGAGCTTTAAGATAATAAATCAACTGTTTGTGATAAGGTAGGAATAACATCCTACCTTTTTTTATTTCCTTTTTCTTCTCTTTTCACCGGGACAATTACATTCTTCCTTATGTGGGATACTATATTTAAAAGAAAAACCATAGACAGGTGTAATTCTATTTAAATTTCTTTCTGGTTTACCTTCACTTATAAGCTCTCCGTTGGCATCATAACTTGGCCCAGTGGCCGGTGCAAAGTAAAACTCAGTATTTCGCATAGCAAATGCTCCTATTCTAATTCTATCCGACACATACCAATACATATCTAATCGTAATCTTGATAAATCGACTAACCTTTGATCTGTAGCATCATCACCATTATTAATAAAGAACTCATAAGAAAACTCTGTTCGAAATTTTGGCTTACCAATATTAAAATCTTTCCCTAATAACAACCAAAAGCCAAACCTTCCGTAATTATCTCTCGTTCCAGGAGTGTCTACCTGTTTAAAAGGTGTAATATATTCATACTGTATCCTTTTCTGAAAATCTAGTAAACCATCACCAATCTGTCCATTATGTTGTAAGAATAATCGCCAATACCATACATTCCAATCAGGTTCAAAAACAGATCGTATGGAAGCACCTAAGTATAATTTTTCAGTTAGATGATGAGCATATCCGGTCATTATATGTGCTCTATTAATATTTAACCCATCTACGATATAGCTATCAAAAGCAGATGATCGAGTATTGACCTCAAAAAATAATGAATCAAGGTTATTTAATTGATAATCGAAGTTCCAATTGGTCCAATATGAAGTGTCTAAATTTTTCTTCTCTGTTTCCTGAGCGTAGGTAGTTATTGATAGAAAACAGATAGAAATGTAAAGAAAACAGTTAAATTTCATAAAAAAATATTCTAAATCCTTGAATTTCGTTAACAATAGAGCCTTATTAACAAATGCCTTGTAACTAATACTTAAAGGTAACCGATAAATTTAATGATTGCGATTTTCTATTATTCATTTTTGACTTTCGCAGATACTTAATAATTTACTAATCTTACGCATTCATGACGAAATCTCAAACTATAGGACCAACTACTGGCAAACAAAGGCTCGGAGTAATCGACGCATTACGTGGCTTTGCGATATTAGGAATCTTATTTGCAAACATATTGAGCTGGAGTTTGTTTAAGTTTAATCCTTTTACAACTCTTGAAACATTACCATATTTTGAAGAAAACAATATTTTATATAGCTTATTAAGTTTTTTTATTGATACTAAATTCTATAGTATCTTCTCAATTTTATTTGGAGTTGGTTTCTTTTTACAATACGACCGTCAGAGAGACAATCAAGAAGCATTCTTAAAAGTATACAAAAGACGTCTAAGATTTCTAATCTTATTCGGTTTTATCCATATGTTATTCTGGTCTGGTGATATCCTTATGCTTTACGGTATGATGGCATTTATCTTCATACAGTTCAGAAACATGTCTTCTGATAAAATATTAAAATGGTCTATCGGACTAATGTTCCTAGCACCATTAGCTATTGATGCAGTAGTTTATTTCATTGCCCCAGGTTGGATGTCTCCTGAAGAATCATTGGCAAAAAAGACTTATATAGATCAAGATCCTGCTTCTGTTGTTGCAGCATTCCAAAGTGGAAATGTTTTAACGGCATTCAAGCAAAATTTACATAACGTTATGTGGAGATGGTTCGATTTCTTACCATCTGGTAGACCGTTTAAAGTATTAGGCCTTTTCCTATTAGGTTTTTATTTACAGTCTAAAAACTTCTTCACAGTTACAGGGCGTTCTTGGAAAGTATTCTTCTCTTATGCAGCAATAGGAACTGTTTTGCATTTGATTGGATATCAAATTGGTGGCTCTATGGCACAATTCCCAAGTTCACTAAGTGATTTAGGATATAAAGCAGTAATGGTTGTTGGGCAGGTATTCCTTGCTTTATCTTATGCGTCATTATTATCCCTTATCTACCATACAAGTTTTGGTGAAAAGCTATTTATGCCATTAACTTCTGTAGGTAAGATGTCTTTCACCAATTACTTATCACATACATTTATTGGTATTGTCATTTTCTATGGCGTTGGTTTCGGTTTAGGTGGTCATCTTAACTTAGCTCCAATATTTGCCATTGCAGTATTAATATATGCATTCCAAGTAGCATATAGCTATGTTTGGTTGAAGTACTTTAAATTTGGACCATTAGAATGGGGATGGAAATGTCTTACTTATAAAAAGACTTTCCCTCTGAAGAATAGTACTTATGAAAAAATTAAAGCTGACCGTTTAGCAGCAGTGAAAAAATAAACACAACAAAAAAGGTTATGAAGTAATTTCATAACCTTTTTTGTTTTTCAAACTAGAATGGCAAATCTCCATCAATATCATCGCCTCCTACTGGTGGCGGTGGAGGTGGTGGTGTATTTGTTGTTTGCTGTGTTGGTGCAGCATACGCTTGTTGAGGAGCAGCTTGTGGCTGTGCAGCCGCAGCAGCTTGAATTCTCCAAGCTTCTAAGTTTGTAAAATATATAGTTTCTCCTCCCTTATCGAAAGGCCTACCTTTTAAATCAAATGTTACAGCAATATCATCTCCTTCATTAAATCCGTCTAATAAAGTACAACGATCTTGCGTTGCTTGAAATTTAATGTACTGAGGGTAACTTCCATCTTGGATTAACAGTACAAATTCTCTTTTCTTGAAACGATCTGATACTTGTTGAGTATCCATGATCTTTTCAACTTTTCCTACTACTTCGAAAGCCATCTTAAGTCTTTTTTTAGTTTGAATCACGAAGCTACAAAATTGATCAGAAAAATGTTGAATTTTTTATCATAATATTCAACATTTCCAGATAATTTAAGAACTTGCTAAAACAACACTAATCCCTATAAACACATGACTGATTTTTATACTATTTCAGATTTACTGACTGAAGAACAACTACTAATTCAGACTTCCACAAGAGAATTCATTCAAGCGAATGTCTCTCCCATTATTGAAGAATGTGCACAAAAAGCTACTTTTCCGAACCATTTGATTAAACAATTTGGAGAAATGGGCCTTTTAGGTCCTGCCATTTCAGACACATATGGAGGAGGTGGATTAGATTACATTTCATATGGACTCATCATGCAAGAAGTTGAAAGAGGTGATTCTGGACTGAGGTCTATGGCTTCTGTACAAAGCTCATTAGTGATGTATCCTATTGAGGCTTTTGGATCAGAAGAACAAAAAAATAAATGGCTACCTCGTTTAGCTAAAGGTGAGATCTTAGGGTGCTTTGGTTTAACGGAACCAAACCATGGATCTAACCCTGCAGGTATGGAAACAAAGCTCACTGAAAAAGATGGTGAATATATATTGAACGGAGCAAAAATGTGGATTACAAATTCTCCACAAGCAGATATTGCCATCGTCTGGGCTCGAGATGATAATAAAAGAGTAAAAGGTGTCATTGTGGAAAAAGGTATGGAAGGTTTTTCAGCTCCTGAGATTCACAATAAATGGTCTTTAAGAGCTAGTATCACAGGGGAATTGGTTTTTGAAGATGTTAAGATTCCGAAAGAAAATATTCTCCCATTAAAAGATGGATTAGGTGCACCGCTTATGTGTCTAGACAATGCAAGATATGGTATTGCATGGGGTGCTATTGGTGCGGCAATGGATTGTTATGAAACTGCCCTAAAATATTCATTAGAAAGAGAACAGTTTGATCGCCCAATTGCTGGATTTCAATTAACACAGAAGAAACTTTCCGAAATGTTAACAGAAATCACAAAAGCACAACTACTTGCCTTACGATTAGGCCAATTAAAAAACGCTGGAAAGGCTACCACTACACAAATATCTATGGCTAAGCGTAATAACGTAGAAATAGCATTAAAAATAGCCAGAGAATCAAGGCAAATTCTCGGTGGTATGGGTATCTCTGGTGAGTTTTCTATAATGAGACACATGATGAATTTAGAATCTGTTATCACATATGAGGGTACACATGACATACATTTATTAATTTTGGGAGCAGAAATTACAGGAATTCCTGCATTTAAATAAAACTTATGTCAGAGTATAGATATTTTGTGGTCAATAAACCTTACGGAGTATTGCCTCAGTTTTCAGATCATGATGGTAGAAAAACATTAAAAAGTTTAGGGAAATTTCCATCTGATGTCTACCCTGTTGGACGCTTAGATCTTGACAGCGAGGGCTTATTGATCATTACCAATGATAAAATGCTTAATCACAAATTATTAAACCCAAAATTTGAACACAATAAAACCTATTTGGTTCAAGTAGAAGGTGATATTACTGATGAAGCAATAAAAAAATTAGAAAAAGGAACTGAAATTTCAGTCAACAAAACAAAATATAAAACATTACCTGCCCGCTGTAAAAAGGTTGAAAAACCGGAAAATTTAGAGGAAAGAGATCCACCGGTTAGATTTAGAAAAAATATCCCTACTTCCTTTATCGAGCTGACAATTCATGAAGGTAAAAATAGACAGGTAAGAAAAATGACCGCTTCTGTAGGATTTCCTTGTTTAAGATTAATCCGCTTAGCTGTCGAAGACCTAAGGATTGTCAACTTACCAAGAGGTGGTGTTATTGAGCTTGACAAGGAGTTTATGTTGGAAAAACTCAAATTAAAGAAGGATACTGGTAGTGCACCTAGAACGAATCAAGCAAGACATAGAAAACCAAGTGGTGGTTCTAAACGACCAGGTTATGGCAGGCCTAAACCTAAACCAAAAGGTAGAAGATAATCTCAGATATTAACGAAAGCCCGATTGTTATTTTTTTAAATAATAATCGGGCTTTTTTGATAAGTATTAGAAGTGTGTTTAATGTTTTATTATTATAAATTATTTAACCTAAATAGATCCTAAACTATTTTTATATATTTATATCACAAAGCAAATTAATTGATTTTTAGCTATATAAATTCTAACTATGAAACAGTTCCTAACTATTATTTCAGTAGGCTTAGTATCTCTATTGATGATAAGTTGTGATCCTCAAACTGAAGAAAATATTGAACCACAGAAGATTGAGCCTATTTCAAAAGAAGGTGATACACCTATATCACTAAATGGCCTCATGCGTAAGAAGTCTAGATTTACTCAACCATCTTGGTGGTTTACTTTTGAAGAAAAAGGTTACCGTAACTTCTAAAGTAAAAAGAGCGATTTACTCAATGTAAATCGCTCTTTTGTTTAATGAAGAGGTTACTTCCTCTGGTCAATTTTATCATACCAACCTCCAAAAGCATATTGTATTGGGTTTGCCTCTTTCAAGAATTTAGTAGGAAAACCTAAATCAATTGCTGATTCTCCATCCAACAACTCAAGGTCTAACTGATCCAATTGCCAATCCAAACATTTGATATTGTCTATAATTTGATTCGTTTTTCTTGCTCCAATAATTGGAATAATGTTTTTATTCTGTGCTCTCAACCAATTTAAAGCTACTTGAGCAGGACTCTTCCCTAATTTATCTGCTATCTCAACTACTTTTTTAGCGATCGATAAATTTTTGGAATTATACTTTACACTTTTTTCCGTCAACCTACCATCCTTATCTATTTCTTTATTGTATTTACCTGATAACAATCCAGCTCCAAGAGGTGACCAAATAGTTGTTGTCATACCAAAATCATTGGCCATAGGTAATAATTCCCTTTCCACATCACGAGCAATTAAAGAATACTCTACTTGCAGTCCTGCAAAAGCTTCCCATCCTCTTAATTCTGCAATCGTATTTGCTTTTGCAACCACCCATGCAGGTGTATCTGATATTCCTATATAACATACTTTCCCCTGAGAGATTAAGTCATTCATTGCTCTTAATACTTCTTCTGGTTGTGTAGTAAAATCCCACATATGTAACCAAAGGATGTCAATATAATCAGTGTTTAAACGCTTGAGGGATGCTTCAACAGTTCTCATCATATTTCTTCGAGAGTTTCCTGTTCCATTTGGATGTGAGGAATCTTCGATGAGCGTATATTTAGTTGCAAGAACAAACTTATCTCTTTCCTGACCTACAAATTCACCGAGGTATTTCTCAGATGTTCCATTCGTATAAAAGTTGGCAGTATCAAAGAAATTACCACCGGCCTCTACAAAGTTATCAAACACTTCTTTGGATGTATTTCTATCCGAACCTGTTCCCCAATCTTCCCCAAAAGTCATGGTACCTAAACATAGTTCAGAAACTTTTAAACCTGTTTTACCAAATAATTTATAGCGCATATATCATTTTATTAATTGATTCTATATTAAAAATAAGAATTCCTGATCATTTACTATCAAATCATCATTATTAGTTCTTAAAATTTTTATTTTAACTAACCAATTAGTTAAATTAGCAATCAATTAACCAAATGGTGAAAAAAAATGGATAAAAAAGATAAAATTCTTGAAGTAGCGAGAGAAGTATTTCAAAAAAAAGGGAAGAGCGGAGCAAGGATGCAAGAAATTGCGGATAAAGCCGGTGTCAACAAAGCTTTGCTCCATTACTACTTTACGAATAAAGAAGGATTGTTTAAGGAAGTATTTACAGAGATGATTCGAAAAACATTATTGCCTTTAAAAATCAATCTTTTGAGTGGTGAGGACTTAGAAGTAAAAATTAAGAAGTTCGTTGCAGGATACATTGATATAATGAAAGAAAACCCCAATATGGTATCTTTTATTCTTGGCGAATTAAGAATGAATAAAATACCTATTGACCCACCTGAAGATATAAAAGAAAGTCTCAATGTATTGAGAGTTCAATTACGCGATGACGATCGATTTAAAACTATCGACCCTTTTCAAATCATGTCTATGATCATTGGTAGTTGTATTTTCCCATTTATTGGGAGGCCGATGTTAACTCGATTAGGCCTGGAAGATGAACAAACATATGAGCAGTTTTTAGAAGACAGAAAAGAAATATTACCTGATATAATTTTAGATGGAATAAGAAATAGATAATCCAATGAGATCAAAAAATAAACTCCTCCTCCCCTTGCTTATTCTATATGGATGTTGGCATACTGCAGACGCACAAACCATCATTACATTTGAACAGGCTGAAAAAGAAGCTGTAGAAAAGCACCCCATTACAACTCAAAGAGAAATGTATGAAAGGATGCATCAAGCAGGCATAGAAAGTATCAGTAAAGACAAATTACCCAAGTTCAATTTACAGGGTAAACTTGGATACTTCTCAGATGTCATCTCTCCTTCTGACCCTAATTCTCCAGCTGCCGTAGTTTTTCCGGAAATTCCACATACTCAATGGTCTGCTTATGCCTCTGTAGATTATAACCTTTATGATGGAGGTATAAAAAAGAAAAAGATTGCAGATAAGGAAGCAGAATATGGTGTTCAAATGCAAGAGAACACTGTAAGTCAATTCAAGATCAAAGAATCTGTTTCTCAAGTGTATTTTGCGGCGTTAAGTTACCAAGAACAAGAAATACTAATAAAGGATGGTATTATTAAAGAGATCGAAAACCGCATCAAAGAAATGGAAGCTTTGCAAAGCGGTGGGGCGGCCTTACCTAATAGTACTGATGCTCTTAAAGTTGAGTACCATAAGGCAAAGCAGAAACTACTCTCTGTTCAGGCTCAAAAAGATGGAGCTTTAAGAGTATTATCTATTTGGTTAGAAAGGGAAAGTGAATGGAAAGAGATTGAATTAACAAGACCAGAGATATTAAATGAAAATTCTAATGAAATTCTTAGGCCTGAACTAACAATGTTCTCTCTACAAGCACAGAGAATGGATGCAACTAGCGATCTTCTTCACTCTCAGAGAATGCCTAAAGTTGGTCTTTTTGCACTTGGAGGATATGGAACACCTAACCCCTATAACTTTTTTGAGGTAGATGGAGATGTATTCTATCAAGTGGGATTTAAAGTACAATGGTCTCCTTTTGATTACGGTAAAAACAAAAAGGAAAGACAAGTTACTCAGATACAAAAAGAAGTGATTAATGCTGAATTAGAATCATTCAATAAAAATATAAATATTCAGGTTTCACAAATTCAAGCAAGAATTAATCAGCTAGAAACTATGATCACTGAAGATCATGAGATCATAAAAATTCAAGAAAATAGAGCAAAAAGGACGAAAGGTGCATTAGAAAATGGTGCAGC
The DNA here is from genome assembly GCF_012641475.1 of Flammeovirga agarivorans. Classification (NCBI taxonomy): domain Bacteria; kingdom Pseudomonadati; phylum Bacteroidota; class Cytophagia; order Cytophagales; family Flammeovirgaceae; genus Flammeovirga; species Flammeovirga agarivorans. Next base: position 959,991 of record NZ_JABAIL010000003.1, read on the forward strand.
CACTTCTTCTCAATATGTTACAAATTTGAATGAATTAACGGATGCCAAGTTAAACCTCTCAAATCATGAATTGGAGTTATTACAAACTCGTTATCATTTAGCCATGACAAAAGGACTCCTTTAAACCGAAAGAATAAAACAATGAAAAATATAGATAAAAATACAAACCTACTATCGAAAACCATTCTTGGTTTAGCCTGCTTATTTTCTTTATCAGCATGTAACTCTAATGATGAGAAGTCAGATGCCTATGGAAATTTTGAAGCAGTTGAGGTCGTAGTATCTGCTCAAGAAAATGGACAATTAAAATCATTTGAGGTCAATGAAGGACAGAAGATAAAAATTGAACAGCAAATTGGGTTAATCGATACGGTATTACTCCATCTACAAAAAGAAGAAATGTTAGCTCAAATTAATAGCTTAGGAGATAGAGTGATGAGTTATCATGAACAAATCGAAGTATATAAAGCCCAGAAGGAAAAGTTAACTAACGATAAAGATCGATTAGAAAAACTATTCGCAAATGAAGCCGCTACTCAACAACAATTAGATGATGTTAATGCAGCTTTAGCCATTAATGAAAAGCAGCTAACAGCAACCAAAAGAAAGATCCAGGATTCTAATAGAGCTACGCTTAGCCAATATGAGCCTCTCAGTAAAAAAGTAGACTTGATTAATGAAAGAATTAAAAGATGTACGATTTCCTCTCCAATATCAGGTACTGTCTTACAAAAATATGTAGAAAATGGTGAAATGACTGGTACTGGAAGACCGCTATTCAAGGTAGCAGACCTTGATATCATTAAAGTCAAAGCCTACGCAAGTGCTACCCAACTTCAGAAGATTAAAACCGGACAAAAAGTGACTGTTTTAACAGATGGACAAGAAGGTAATATGAACCAAACGCAAGGTGTTGTCGAATGGATTTCTGATAAAGCTGAATTTACGCCCAAAACAATACAGACGAGAGAAGAAAGGGTAAGTCTTGTATATGCTTTTAAAGTCCGAGTTGATAATAAGGATGGAAAATTTAGAATAGGAATGCCAGCTGAAATCAACTTCTAAATAAGATCGTTATGAATGCTGTAGAAGTAAAAAATCTTAAGAAGTCATACGGTGATGTCGAAGCTTTAAAAGGTATTTCATTTGATGTGAAAGAAAATGAAATATTTGGTCTAATTGGTCCTGATGGTGCTGGGAAAACCACACTAATTAGAATATTAGCCTCACTGCTTATTGCTGATAGTGGAACTGTATCTGTAATTGGAAAAGACCCTGATAAAGACTATGCCTATATCCGTAATCATATTGGCTATATGCCAGGTAAATTTTCCTTATATGAAGACTTATCAATCAAGGAGAATTTAGAATTCTTTGCCACAATGTTCGGTACAACAATAGCAAAGTCTTACGACCTGATAAAGGATATCTATCAACAAATTGAACCCTTTAATGATAGAAAAGCAGGTGCTCTTTCTGGGGGGATGAAGCAAAAATTAGCATTAAGTGCAGCACTTATTCATTATCCTAAGATTTTATTTCTTGATGAACCTACAACAGGTGTAGATCCTGTATCAAGAAAGGAGTTTTGGCAAATCATAAAAGGTCTCCATCAACATAATATTACTATTGTTGTTTCAACTCCATATATGGATGAAGCTGACTTGTGTGATCGAGTAGCCTTGATGGATAATGGCAAAATATTAGGAATAGACACCCCTCAAAATGTAGCGGAATCTTTTGATAAAATACTTTATGCTATAGAAGTAAAAGGAAGTAATTACCAACTTCTAAAAGCACTAAGAAAATTTCCCAATATGGAAAGTGTTTTTCCTTTTGGGGAGAAACTCCATTATACCGATAAACGAGAGGGTGATTATACGACAGAACTTACTCATTACCTTACGGAAAATCAATTTGAGGAGGTCGATGTCAAAATTATCAAATCGAATACAGAAGATGTCTTTATTCGATTAATGAATAAAAAAGATAAGTAAGATGGAAGCAGAAAAAATTATTGAGACCAAAGATTTAACGAAAAAATTTGGAGATTTTGCTGCTGTCAATAAGATCTCTTTTGATGTAAAAAAAGGAGAAATTTTTGGTTTCCTTGGCGCCAATGGAGCTGGTAAAAGTACAGCAATGAAAATGCTTACAGGTCTTTTGACACCTACTTCCGGAGATGCACAAGTTGCTGGGCTTAATCTTTATACTCAGCAAGAAGAGATTAAGAAAGTTATCGGCTATATGAGTCAAAAATTCTCCTTGTACGATGATCTTTCTTTACAGGAAAACATCCGCTTTTTTGGTGGTATTTATGGCTTACCTCCAAAGGTATTACAAGAGAGAGGAGACCAAATGATCGACCGATTGAAATTGACTGATGTAAAAAATAAGTTGCTGAGAGAAGTTCCATTGGGATGGAAACAAAAAATTGCTTTTTCTGTAGCTACACTTCACCAACCAAAAATTGTATTCTTGGATGAACCAACCGGTGGAGTTGATCCCATTACAAGAAGACAATTCTGGGAAATGATCTATGAAGCAAGTGATAATGGAACCACCGTTTTTGTTACCACCCATTATATGGATGAAGCAGAATATTGTGACCGTATCTCCATCATGGTACAAGGTAGAATCGAAGGATACGGATCTACCAAAGAGTTAAAATCTGAATTTAAGTCTCAGAATATGGACGAAGTCTTTATCAAATTAGCTCGAGGAGAAAATTATAAGCTCAAATCGTAAGGACATGAATAGATTAAAAGGGATTATAAAAAAAGAGTTCTTTCACATCTTTAGAGATAAAAGAACTTTACTAATACTCTTTGGAATTCCAATTGTCCAAATTGTGTTATTTGGTTTTGCCATATCAACTGAAATCAAGCAAGTGAAAATTGCTGTATTAGATATGGCTAAAGACGAGCATAGTCAAAAAATCACTGAAAAAGTGTTATCTACTCCATATTTTGTATTGGATAAGTACCTAAACGATACTAAAGAAATTGATGAGACTTTTAAAGAAGGAAAGATCAAAGCCACTTTAGTATTTCCTCCAAAATTCAGTGAAGAATTGGAGAGGACAAATCAGGCCAATGTTCAAATTATTGCTGATGCCTCAGATCCAAACACCGGAACTCAAATAGGCAGTTTTTTACAACTTCAAGTTCAGGAGTATTTAATCACCAATGAATTTTCAAAAGGAGGGATAAAAATTCCTGCATTAATTAATGCGGAAGTTGAAATGAGGTACAATAAAGAATTGAAGTCCGCTTATATGTTTGTTCCAGGTCTCATCACTATCATATTAATGCTGGTTTGTACGATGATGACTTCAATTGCCATCACAAGAGAAATAGAAACAGGAACAATGGAAGTATTATTAGCCTCGCCAATGCATCCGGCTATTATATTATTAGGTAAAGTACTCCCTTATCTCCTATTATCTTTTGCTAATGCCTCTTTAATACTCGGATTAGGTAAATTTATCTTTTATGTACCTATTGTAGGTAATCCACTATTATTAGCTGCAGAAATTGGTCTTTATTGTTTGGTAGTATTGGCATTAGGAATTTTTATTTCGACAGTAGCTAGAACACAACAATTGGCATTAATGATTTCATTATTTGCTTTATTTCTTCCAACAATGCTTCTATCTGGATTTATTTTTCCAGTAGAAAATATGCCTTTGCCTCTTCAAATTATTTCAAGAATAGTTCCTGCTACTTATTTCAATATCATCATAAAAGCTATCATGCTAAAAGGAGCGAGTTTTTCTATCATTTGGAAAGAAACAGTCATTCTTATAGGCATCTTTATCGTTCTGATGGGAGTAAGTACCAAACGTTTTAAGATAAGATTAGAATAATGATTTATCCATTAAGATGAATTACAAAATCAAAAAATAAGAAAATGGGTGGATTAAAATTTTTACTCGAAAAAGAATTTAAACAGATCTTCAGAGATAAAGGCATGCTTCCTTTAATCTTTATGATGCCAATTCTACAGTTGTGTGTTTTATCTTTTGCTGCAACTTTTGATGTGAAGAACATTAATATTGAGATTGCAGATTTAGATAACAGTGTACTATCCCAGCAACTGATAGGTAAATATGAGGCATCAAAATACTTTAATCTTATTTCCTTTAGGCACTCTACAGACAATTTAGGAGAAGGTCTACAGGAAGGTGAAGTTGGTATATACCTTGAAATCCCTAAAGATTTTGAGAAAGATATCGTCAATGAAATACCCACTAGCATTGCTATCAAAGTAGATGCTATTGATGGTATGACTGCAGGTGTTTCTGTATCCTATGCTCAAACAATTATCCAAGACTTTAGAGAAGAAATTGGAGAACGTTATGGCATTAAAGAAACTGCTATTGCAAAAGGTCAACTTCCTTTACAATTCAATATATCCAACCAAAATTGGTACAATAAAACCTTGAATTACAAATTCTATATGGTGCCAGGTTTATTGGTGCTTTTGGTGAGTATGATTGGGATGTTTCTTACATCAATGAATATTGTAAAAGAAAAAGAAATTGGAACAATAGAACAGTTAAATGTAACTCCAATATCCAAGGCTGAATTTATACTAGGTAAACTCACTCCTTTTTGGCTTATTGGTATGTTTGTGCTCACAATTGGACTATTAGTGGCAAAACTATTCTTTAGTGTCCCTATGGTAGGTTCTTTAGTTATTGTATACAGTTTTGCCATTATCTATCTGTTTGTTGTTTTAGGTCTTGGGCTGTTTATTTCAACTTTAGCAGACACACAGCAACAAGCAATGTTTATTGCTTGGTTTTTCATGATCATCTTTGTTTTACTTAGTGGTCTATTTACTCCTATCGAAAACATGCCTGATTGGGCACAAAAAATTACTCTTTTGAACCCTGTAAGATATTTTATTGAGGTAATGAGAGGAGTTTTATTAAAAGGTGCTACATGGAGTGATGTAAAAAATAATTTCTTAGTCATTGGTGTCTATGCAATGATAATCAATCTAATGGCAATTTTTGCTTATCGTAAAACCAACTAATTCACACAAAGAAATAGTCATAACAACCATTTTAAAGGGTTTTATGACTATTTTTTTGTAATGTTGCATGCAATAAATAAAGTTATTAAAGATGACAACAGACTTTTTAGATTTACTTAAAATGACAATCCCTGCGGGGGCTGTACTATATGGAGCATATTTTATTGTAAAGATGTTTTTACAAAAGGAATATGATAGCCTATCTATAAAATATAAGGGTAATCAACTAGAACAAACATTGCCATTGAGATTACAAGCCTTTGAGCGTTTGGCTTTATTTCTTGAAAGGATCTCATACAGAGAACTTTTAGATAGAGTTGATTATTCAGTAATGGACGTTGTAACGTTACAACATGCCTTAGTATTAACCATAAAAGAAGAATTCAATCATAACTTATCTCAACAGATCTATGTATCCAATGAACTTTGGGAAATGATTAGAGGAGCTAAGGAAGAAGAAATTTCATTTATCAACCAAGTTGCAAAGTCTTTGGGGGATAAATCGACAGGTTTTGATTTAGCGAAAACCTTACTAGAACAAAGCTTACAACAAGAAAGTTCTCCTGTTGATGTGGCATTGACTCAATTAAAATCTGAGGTAAGTCACTTATTCTAAGAAATTTACACTCATTAATTAGCATTACGTTTTGTTAAATGAATTCTTTAAACTCATAACGTGATTTCAATGTATATTTGTGTCAACAAAAAAAGACAAATCACTCATTTATTAATGAGTTAAAGATATATAAGATTAAGAGTAATAGTTAGTTTTTGGGTTATGAAAAAGAGTTAGAAGTTTCTTCTAGCTCTTTTTTTTGTAATAACGACTCTTGTTTACCACCGTTAACGAAAAGGGTGTAACGAGAAAAAACAAATGACGTTTAAATTGATATAAGTCAAGAAAATACAATCGGTTTTACACCGGTTTAAAAATATAGAAAGAAAGAGTAATAGTTAGTTTTTGGGTTATGAAAAGAGCTTCTGGTTTCTGGAGGCTCCTTTTTTTTTACCCTAAATTTATTACTGCAAAACATTAAATTCCATTAACCAAAACTCCTAAACCTTAACAACTTCATTTGCGTTTTTTAAGGTATATCAATTAAGAAATTACAATCAGTTTTTACACTGATTTCAAAATATAGAAAGAAAGAGTAATAGTTAGTTTTTGGGTTATGAAAAAGAGCTTCTGGTTTCCAGAGGCTCTTTTTTTATACCCTACTTTACACCCTAAAAAACATTAAATCCCATTAACCAAAACTCCTAAACCTTAACAACTTCATTTGCGTTTTTTAAGATATAACAATTAAGAAATTACAATCAGTTTTACACTGATTTCAAAATATAGAAAGAAAGAGTAATAGTTAGTTTTTGGGTTATGAAAAAGAGCTTCTGGTTTCCAGAGGCTCTTTTTTTATAGCCAAAAATCATATGTGAATAATAATTCATTTATTAAACTCTATTAACTCTCTCACTGAAACTAAGGTAAATTCACAACGTTAATATGTATATAAGATAGACAAAATCAATCAGTTAAACCTGATTTAAAAATATAAAAGAAAAGAGTAATAGTTAGTTTTTGGGTTATGATAAAAGAGTTGGAAGTTTCTTCTGACTCTTTTTTTGTCTTGTACATTTTAAGTGAATATTTATTCACTTAATGATTTTGATTATCAGCATGTTAAGGGGAGATGAAAAAAACGTTAGAAATTGTATTTATTCCTTTTTTAATTGCCTTTTCCCGTAAAGTTTTTACTAAATTGCGGCTAAATAAGATATGCCAAGTAATTATTTAATTCGATTACTTAATTTTTAAACTATCACTTGTAACCTTATGTCAGCTGAACAAGCTATCACAGAATACAGACCATTATTATATGCTGTAGCGTACAGAATCCTCGGTGTTGCAAGCGATGCCGAAGACATGGTGCAAGAAACCTTCTTAAAAATCATGAGAGTTGATCTCTCAAAGATTGAAGATATTAAGAACTATCTGATCAGAACAATTACAAATACTTGTTTAAATCATTTAGAAGCACTGAAAAGAAAAAAGGAACACCTAGTTGACAATTGGTCTAACATTACTAATAACTTTCACTTCGATCCTATAGAAAATTGGTCTAATGATAAAGCTACTGAATTATCAGAAGGACTTAAGAATATGATGAAGAAATTAAATGATGCTGAATTGGGAGTATACCTTCTTAAGGAAGCATTTAATTTAAACTATAATGAGATCACTGAAATCGCTAAAAAGAAAGCCGATCATTGTAGACAATTATTTCATCGATCAAAACTGAAACTAGAAGAAGGAAAGGATAAGTTCAATGTTGACCCAGAAAAGCATTTTCAACTTTTCAAAAAATTCCAACAAGCCAATAAAGATGGTGAGGTTGGAAGCCTAGTTGACTTCATTTTTGGCAATAAAAAGTCGGAATCGATAAAAAAAGGAAAAAAATATCGTTAATAAGTATAAGCGAGGAAAAACGGTAACTACAACACTTTTGCATCACATAAAACTTATTAACATATCAATAAATATAGACATTATATTCAATATTAGAGGATTACAGAATTATTATTATGTAATCCTCTTTTTTTTCTGAATAATATACTGACTTAAAGGTATTTAGTACACTTTTATTTTTTATGAATTTGCTCAAAATTGCCGTCAAATAATGATAAATATCATTCCTTAAAATCAACATCTAATGTAGGTTTGCAATGTAGATTTTTAGAACGACTTAGAACATAAGACTCTCACACATCTACACTTCGATTTTTTAGAAGAATTATTTATTAATTTAATATTTTATAATAAAATTATGGCAATTAAAGTAGGTATCAACGGGTTTGGCCGTATCGGACGTTTCGTATTTCGTGCTTCTGTAGAAAGAGAAGATATTGAAGTAGTAGGTATTAACGACCTTATTGATGTTGAGTACATGGCTTACATGTTAAAATATGATTCAACTCACGGACGTTTTAACGGTACTGTTGAAATCGTTGACGGTAACTTAGTTGTTAACGGTAAAACTGTACGTGTTACTGCTGAGCGTAACCCAGAAGATTTAAAGTGGGACGCAGTAGGCGCTGAGGTTGTAGTTGAATCAACTGGTTTATTCTTAACTGACGAAACTGCTCGTAAGCACATCACTGCAGGTGCTAAGAAAGTAGTTATGTCTGCTCCTTCTAAAGACGCAACTCCAATGTTCGTTATGGGTGTAAACAACAAAGAATATGCTGGTCAAGATATCGTTTCTAACGCTTCTTGTACTACTAACTGTTTAGCTCCTATCGCTAAAGTTCTTAACGACAAGTGGGGTATCAAAGACGGTTTAATGACTACAGTTCACGCTACAACTGCTACACAAAAGACAGTTGACGGTCCTTCAATGAAAGACTGGAGAGGTGGACGTGGTGCTGGTCAAAACATCATCCCTTCTTCTACTGGTGCAGCTAAAGCAGTAGGTAAAGTTATTCCTGAATTAAACGGAAAACTTACTGGTATGGCATTCCGTGTTCCAACTCCAGATGTTTCTGTAGTTGACTTAACAGTAAACTTAGAAAAAGCTGCTACTTACGAAGAAATCTGTGCTGCTATGAAAGAAGCATCAGAAGGTGAATTAGCAGGTGTTCTTGGTTACACTGAGGATATGGTTGTTTCTAACGACTTCATCGGTGAAACTCAAACTTCAGTATTTGATGCTAACGCTGGTATCGCTCTTACTGATACTTTCGTTAAAGTTGTATCTTGGTATGACAACGAAATCGGATACTCTAACAAAGTTCTTGACCTTGTTGCTCACATCTACAATGCTTAATTTGTAGAGAGACACAAGTCTTAATATTAAAGGGGAAATCTTCGGGTTTCCCCTTTTTTTTATCAAAAATATTCTCCAAACTTGTGTTTCAATTTTTTAATGACCTATGAGATACTTTTTTCACTTACTCTTATTTTTTGTCTCTACTCATTCATTCGCACAAGAATGTGATGATCAAATCAAGAAGAAACACTGGAACTACAGAGTTAATCTTAGTACATTTATAGCAATAAAAGAAGGTGTAGATATTAACCCGAAATACATATACTACGATTTCATGGACCTTCCTATTGGTGTTCCTTTTAACTACTTAGATTACATCAATATTAAAGGATATAAATATGTTGACATCGATAAAAACAAACTATTAGAACCTGCCTTCCATTCATATCAGGAAATGCGTTCTAAAGCACTTCGAGATGGCATCAATATAAATATTCGTTCTTCCTATAGAAATAAGAGTACACAGGAATATGTTTTTCATAAACATGGGCCAAAGGTTGCAGAAAATCCAGGATATTCTGAACACCATTTGCTTACTACAATGGATATTCATTATTGTGGAGAAAATACTAAATTGTTCTTATGGATGTTGAAGTATGGTGCTGATTATGGATGGATTCCTACTTACTTTTTCCGTACAGGATCATACATAAGAAAAGAATCATGGCATTGGAGATACGTTGGAGCTGACGCCGCTTACTGGTTTAGGTGCACTTGGAACTACCAATACCAATCTGAAATCAATAGGTTACAAGCCGTCTTTGGACACATATAGCTTACACAAATTTCACTTTAGCTACTTTGCCCAATAAGACGCACTTTGAGTGGTGACAGCCTTTTTACTTTCTTCATTTTTATCGCTAAGAATATTAGGCTTTGTTATTCCTCTCAAAATTTTCAAATCATAAATTTCATAAACGGAGTTTTGGTAAATGATTTCACCTTGAACTGATAAGGTAGGTAAGTGAATGATGATTAGCCCTGAACGGTTTCTACTTAAATAAGGAATTAGTTTTTTAAATGATGATGAATTTTCTCTTAACCTAGATAATCCTACAAATAAATAATCGCCTATATGATCCATACCTCTCACAAAACCTCCTAATTCTAATAAAACCTGTTTCTTACCATTACTTAATTCAATATGAGATAGATATCCTTTCGCACTTTCTAATACAATCATTTGATTCTTAATCAACCTCGGGGAATGAGGCATTGAAAGGGTATTGTTAACCACCTCATTTGTATCAACATCTAAAATACTCCCATGATTGATAAGTTGATCTCTCCAACTCTGAAAAGTATTTCCATTATTAAAACATGTGACATATTTTGGTTTCCCATTTTCTAATGCCATTCCATTAAGGTGGCATCTATCTTCTGAAACTAATTCAGTTATAAACTTGGGCTTCCAATATTCCTCAAAACTAAATTCTTCAGAAAGTTTCATTACACAAGAGAATAAAGTATTAATTCCATAAATACCATCATCACCAAATTCGATATCATGGATATCCAAAAAGTTGGTTTTGTATGATACCCGTGGCAGATACATAGCATCATACTGATTTGTTTTCTTCGGATAATGTTTTGCCAATTCTTTCGAATTAGAAAAAATCATCACTTCATCTTTACATGCCAGAGCAATTTTTGATGCATCATGATTTAAACCAATACCCATCGGCTTATCAAATGTACGCGGTAGTTGATGTATTACCGTTCCATTTTCTGAAGAAAGATAGATTAGTTTGCCTGCTTGATACGTTGAGAGGGCAATTGTACAACCCAACTTATGAAGTAACTCGGGTACTTGTGGAGAGTAATGACATGCAAAAGGTTTCATATTGTATATATTAAAATGATCCCCTACCATAAAATATTATGATAGGGAATAATATATCGGTCCTTATTTCAATTTAGTTTTTGATGACTTTTTGTACAATTGGATACTTTTGATTATCACAATACAAGTACAATAAATATATACCACGCTCTCCAGGTATTTTAATAAATCCTTTATTGGTATTGTAAAAAATTGCGTTGCTTCTGCTTTGCCCATCAATGGTATAAACATTTATAACAAGTTTATTTACAGTTTTAGGTAATTGTATATTGACTTTTTCTTTTGTTGGAATAGGAAAAACATTGATATGAACTTCTGATATATTTTCAGCTGCTGCTACAGTATCATTACACTCCAAACTGTCAAGTATAGTTATATTGTAGGTATGTATAACACTATCACATCCAGATTCATAATAAAGAGTATCTGAAAAAATGCCAGATGTTGTGATACTTAGGTTACCTAACTGAAAGGGTTCACATTCTTCTAATTTTATGGTATCCATTTGTATCGAGGATGTAATAACTGCATTCAACTGATAAATTGTATTGCATTCATTGAATGTGGTATCAAAATATACTCCTGAATGTTCTATTACCTGATTTCTCCATTCAAAAGAACTACATGTTGTTTGAGACTCATATTTATAGATCTCACATTTTTCAGCACAATCTTCTTTTATGGAAAAGTTGACTATTGTTATCAAGCTGTCATACCCTTCAGTACTTTGTGTGATATATTGGTAATCTCCTGTTGCTGCAATTGTATCTCCTTGATACACATAATAATCACAACTACTGATATACATATTTTCAACTATTGGAGAACAAGATTTTGTATTTGTTACCACCTCATACTTTAAATTAAAGTCAATCTCATTATTTCTCTCGAAAAAGAATACATCGCCTTTATTCACTTGAAGGTTCACTATTTTTTCATCCGCATTACAAGTAGTTGCAACAATAGAGCTTCTACAGTTGTCATCATAAATTATGAAATCTGCACCCATTTGAGAAGTAGAAATCATCATGTCTCCATCTTTATCTGCTTCTAGTTTCACCAATTCAACGATGTTTGTCATTTGTAGTTCTGTTTCTGGGTTAAGTACAACCGCTTCGTCACATTCAGTTGGTGCAAAGACTAGAGAAAAAATATAATCTTTTCTAATGTATTGATCAGACATATGGATTAAGATACTTTCTCCTTCTTCCATGTTGTAGACAATTTGACTCTGTAGATGGGAGAAATCATCATTTGATGTAAGCATTGTATTACAATCTGTATAGATCTCTATTTTAGTATCCTCATAGGTTAAGTTAACTGTTGACAAGGATAATTCTCCTTTTTCAGATGCTTCATAACGATACCAACTACTCCCCGTTTCTGTATTAACTTTGAAAAAACCATCTACTATATCTATTGGGGTATTACAATCTGCCGATTGCATAGTATTGATTCTATTAGATTTGACAAAACATCTTTCAGTGAACGTAACTTCGAAAAAGAAATCTTCTCCTACATCCTCATTATTCATACGGAATAATACTTGGTCGCCTTTTGATAATGTTGATTCAATGTATGTCCCTCCGTCACCACATTTATCTATAGATTTCTCAATAATCAGGTCACAATTATCATAAAATTCGATAATAACTTCTTCTTCCGATAAGTCACAAGTTGAAACTTTCAATATCCCACTCTCCTGAGCTGTATAAGTATAGTAGGAGTATTCATCATCAACACTCACTTTATAATAATTACCTTCTTGTACTGCTACTGCATTTGCACAATTTTGACCTGAGGGTTCCTCTTTATAAATCATTAAATCTAATGATACAATACTGTCACAACCCAAAGTATTTTCTAAAGTAAACATGTAATGCCCAGTCTCAGTCAACTTAATATTATCGTCAAATAAATACTCATCAATCGCTTCTACCCTTTCATGATAAATGTTTTGAGGTAAACCCATTATTCCGAGGTGGTAACTTTCCTCATAAATATCTTGGGGTGCATAAGTAATTAAAGAGTCTGCAAAATATGTTGCACCACAGTCAAGGTTTCTATACTCCCATGATTGTACTTGATCTAAAGTAAAACGATTGATAATATCTTTATTGTAGGCACCTATTAAGATTTCGTTCTCTGTTAATTCTATTCTTGCTACAGGAGATGCTGTACTATCATGTTCATAAACCAATGCCTGATGATATTTCCAAGTTGAATTAGATTTATGAAATAAATGAACATCCGGGAAATGTGCTTTTTTACCATTCATCAGGTAGTGATCTTCTGTTTTCGAACTTATCAATGCATAATCACCCTTGATTTGAACATAATACCCATAATTATTTTGTGGGCTATCCTCTTCAGGTAACACAAATTCCCATTCTTTCTCCCATTGATGGTTTTCCTTCAGATGATATAAGGAGACTTCACCTTTTTCATTGGTTAATGAGTTCAATGAAAGAATCATTTGGTTATTATCTATCTCTGCTCGATAGATTTTACCAGAAGGAGGAATTATTTTTTGAACTTCAGACCAAACGCCATTTGAATAATGATATACTAATACATCATTAGATACAAGCGTAATTTGATCTTCTGAGATGCCAATTTCAGTTGTTCTAGTATTTAGTTCTAATGTCTTTTCAAGCTCCCATAAAGTAGTTGCAATATTATACCTGTAGATGTAAGTATATTTCTCTCCACCAATTACAGATACATCTCCATCTACCTGAACAGTTCTACCAAAATAGCTACTATATTTTTGGTTTGTAGGACAAATAATGGACTGATGGAATGTCAGGGTATTATCATTATTCCTTTTATAGATAAATACAGCTCCGCGATGAGCAAAATATTCAGAATTTGAAGGAAAATACACACTCGGTGCTCCCACAATAACATATTCATCACTCATAGCTATAGCTCTACCAAACTGATTGACATCGTCTTTATAATGTGGAGCATATATTTTCTCTTGAAAAACCCATTGATCTTCTTTTTTAATATAGGTAGAAATTGAACCTACTTGTACATAATTCACTGATAATGAATCAAAATCATCTAACGGTTCACTTACAATCATTAATTGCTCATCAGCTACAATATCGTAGGAAAACCTAGTCTTAGAACTGTAATTTTTTGACATATAATTACTCGATCTAATCGGATGCTTTTGATCAAAATGGCCAAAACCGTTTGTTTTACCAGAATAACGTTGAGGAAAACTTTCTACTTTTAATAGAGATTGCTCTATTTGCTTTGTATCTGATGTCTGTTCACAGTTTTCATTTGTAATTGACACAAAATAATCACCAGGAACTTCAGGTATAAAATATTGTTTAGTTTCTCCGTCTAATTTTATTTGTCCATTATGTAATGACCTGTACCATTGGTAGGTAGCATTTTCTTGCTCTGCCATAAGGTAATCATCAAACTCTTTAACATCTGCAGTTATAGAGCCAATATGAAGCTCTAAGCCCACTATACTATCTTCTCCTGATAAGGATACTAGAGTATCGATATAGTTACCTGATTTAGAATAATTTTTACCATTAAAATCGAATGAATTACATGTACTTATTTGAATTAGGGTATCAATTGCACAACCTACTAAACCATCTAAACTAGGTGTAAGTTGGTCGATATCATAATAATACAATTCAAAATCTCCTGTTCCTGCTAATAGTAACTCATCTTGTCCATCACCGTCTAAATCTGCAAAAGTCAGTGCTTCTCTTCTGATATCTTTCTCATAAGATAGCTGAAAGGGATCAATAATTTCAGCACCAAAAGTTGGATTACAGCTACTTCCTTGATTTTCATAGAAAACAGTATTCTTAGACCAAGTACCGACAAAAATATCTAGGTCTCCATCTCTATCAATATCATTAAAGACAATATTACCCTCCCAATTAGAATTTAAGTGGTCTCCTACCTGAAGACCAAGATCATTTTTTACAGGTTCCAAAAAAGAAGGGTTTTTCTTATCCCCAACATTCTCATAAAAAAAGAAATCTCCATAATAATCTACAGATACAATATCATAGTCTCCATCATTATCTAAATCAATAATATCGGTAGAATTAGTCGAATATTCGAATGGGTTATTAGCTGGATTTTCAAAACCAAAGGGACTCTTTACAGGTGTTTTAAAATCGGGGTTTTCTTTATCACCAACATTTTCATAATAATACACATCTCCATATTCATATACTGAACATAGTAAGTCGTAATCTCCATCATCGTCTAGATCAACAAAAGATGTCTCCAATGCTGGATTATCAAATGGCTTTTGAAAATTAAAAGGCTCCCATTGAGCATCCTCTTTTGTAAAAATTGGATTACTTCGGTCTCCTTTGTTCTCATAAAATAATAATCCCTTATGATTTCCTAAAAATAAATCAAAATCTCCATCCCCATCAATATCTACTAAATCAGGTTTTAAAAATGTAGAACTCCCAATAGCTATCGCCTGAAAACCTTGCCACTCATGAAAAGGAACTGGCTTATGAAACATAGTCTTTTCAATATTTTGAGCAAAAGAATATTGTCCCATAAATGCGGATATACTCAATATACCCAATGTATATTTTAATTTCTTTTGGCCTTGCCTAGTCAACTGATTTAATTCATTTTGTAAAGATTTAATCTTTTGAAAACGATATCTTGTTGAATGAAGTAGATGAGACAATTGTTCTTTCTTTCTCCTGATCTTCCTTATAAGTCGCGAATGAGTTATAGAATATTTCATAGTTACAGATTTTATAAAAAGTGACTGCAACTAGTAGATTATTTCAAATATTCTTATTGCAAAAGGCGTTACAAACCATTACAAAAGTGAAATAGAAGCATTACATTCTATTAATAGAATAGATGAAAATATGGGCTAACAATACAAAAATGAACGATTCTCACAAGCAACCAACTCCCAAGTGAAATATTGACATGGATTTCTGTTAGTAGCTTTATTTGAATGATAAAAAGAGAAGTTGTTTTATAACATGATGATCGTTCTTGTACTTATTCTATATAATGTTGAAAGTTATTTGCAAAAACATAGAACTACAGTAGTTGATTATAATGAGCAATTAAAGGTGAATATTCATTCAAATAGTTGAAATATGAAATCAAGTAACCAAATTATAAAAGGTATAGTCATAAAAAAATCGTTTTCTTATATAACTCAGATAAAATATAAAATGCTTGTCATTTAGAATTTTAGAAGTCTATATTTTTTGAAACAACCTGTTGATAATACAGGCCTACTATGACCATAATTACCATGTACAATAAGTTATTTATTACAATTGCTATTTTAGTGCTTTCAGTATTTTGTATTTCTTGTTCAACTGAATTTCATAATGAGGGATTCACTCAAGAACTATCACAAGATATTCATATTGACCATAGAGATATCTATGCTCAATTCGAATCCGTACTAACGGTTAATTATATAGAAGTTGCCATCAAAAAAATTGAACATTTTTGTTTTAAAGATATACGTAAAGACTTTATGGAAGAAACAGCCGAGATGTTTGAAGGATATGTTGTTTCTTATGATAAACAACCAATATCCGAAATAGATTAATTATCAATTCCTAATTATATATTCAATCATAGTTCATAATCAGTCAATACTGTATCAATTGAAGTAATTATATACTCAATGAAGTACAGTAAAAAAACTAAGGGGTTTTCTCATACAGAGATTACCCTTTTTTTATAAGCTGTTTTTTTTAAAAACTTCAAACTTTTTTTTAAAGAGCTCCCCCTCACGATTGGCGTTTATTAATCCTGTACTCAGCAACGAAGCTGTTACAAAAAATAATAAACACAATGAAAAATAATTTACTTATCGGATTAAGCGTAGTTTCTTTAGCAATGGGTGCTGTTTCATGTAACCCTCAGGAAAATTTATCCACTTCAACAACCTCAGAACAAAATAATACAGTTCCATCCACCTCAGGTATTCAAGCAGAATTCACATTCGAGAATAGTAATAAAAGAACAGTTGGTGATACTCGTACTGATGATGTTACTATCGATAATAGTCATATTAATGTATATGCATCTCAAAATGGTAAGATTCCTTCGGGCTATTATTATGATGCCAATACTCAAACTTTAATGAATGTTCCTTATGGTATGGATCAATTTTATGCTGATTATGATGCTGTTATTCCTGCAGATCATACGCCTGAACTAGGTATGGGAATTGATTCTCATATTCTTTCAGAAAATACTGCTCAAGCCGCATTAGATTATGTTCGTGATTCAAGAGAGCCAATAGTTAACTTTTTGTCAGCAACACAAACTCAAGATGTTAACAGTACAACTCAGTTAGATCCATTTGTCATGATGCCTCAAAACGGAAGAATTTCTTTTGGTATTCACCTTGACGCACCTTCAGAATTCTGGAGACTTGATGCTGAGTTTGTTGTTTACAATAAGAATGGTGAACAAATTGGTAAAGTAGAAGGTATTCCAGAAGATGAAGTAGGTGGTGAAGATAGATACAATCTAGGTTTTGATTATACTGACTTACAAGCAGTTTCAGGTGCATATACTTACTTAAAGATTAAAGTGATTGAATTAAATTCAAATGGAGAAAGAGTAAACGGCCCTAATGATAAACAATGGATTCTAGATGGATCAATTGATGGAGCTTATTCAATTGCTAATGGTATTGCAAAAGGGTACGCTATTAATATTGATGAGAAATTTACTCCAACTATTACTGACTTAAATGCAGAGTTTCAATTTGTACAATTGGTCATTGACGATGAAGAAGTAAATCTTGATTAAAAAATTTAGAGGGTGTGTAATTCAATTTATGCACCCTTTTCATTTAAATCATAAAATACTATATGTCAACACTTTAAAATGACATAAGAATCATATTAGAATTGAGATATAATTTCAAAATCATAATTCTAAAATCTGTAGACATTTTTCATATAAATTAAACACAATTACTATCGTTTATGATTGAAGTTTTACGGCAAATAATTACGCCGTAGAATTAATTTAATCATCAAAATTGACCTACTAAATAGGGCAAACAAATTTATTATGAAAAAACAAATTCTAGTATCACTAGGCGTTGCTTCTTTAGCAATCGCTGCTACATCTTGTAACCCACAAGAAAATTTATCAACAAATACCTCAGAAGAAGTAGCCGTCACACCTCGCGTTAGTGAATTACCTGCAGAAGTAATTTTCTCAGAAAGTAATTTAAGAACTAACGGACAAGAAACTGACGATGTAACTATCAATAATAGTAATATTGAAGTAGTGATTTCTCAAGGCGGTACAGCTGTAAAAGGTGCTGCATTCGATCCTGAAGCAAGCGTTATTAATAATGTACCTTACGGTTTAGTTGATTTCTATGCACAATATGATGCAGTAATCCCTGCAGACCACGAGATCGCTTACGGAAAAGTAATTCATAACTCAGAACTAAAAGAAGATAATGCTCATGCAGTTCTTGATTATATGAGAGAACTAAGAGAGCCAGTGGTTCAATTTGAATCAGAAATACAATCTCATGATGTTAACTCATCTACTATCTTAGATCCATTTGTATTAATGCCACACAATGGTAGAATGGCAGTAGGTATCAGCTTTGATGCTCCATCATCTTACTGGAAATTAGCAGCTGAAATCGTTGTTTTCAATAAAAACGGTGTTCAAATTGCTAAAGTAGATGGTCTTCCTGTAGAACAACACTCTCCAAACAACGAGTATTCTATTGGTTTCGACTTTACTGACCTTCAAGCAGAAACAGGTGCTTATATTCACATTAAAATTGAGGCAAATGAGTACAACTCTCAAGGTGAAAGAGTATTTGGTCCAGAAGATAAGAAGTGGATTTTAGATGGTAAAGTTGATGAAAGATTACAATTAGAAAATGGTCTTTCTAAAGGTCTTGCTATCGACATCAGCCGTGATTTCACTCCAACAATCACTAATGTTGCAACTCAGTTCCAGTTCATTCAGTTAGTTATCGAAGATGAAGTAGTTGAGTTAAACTAGATCATTAAGAAACACACATCACAGAGTCAGTATATATAATATGCTGGCTCTTTTTTTATACTCAAAATCTTTTTGGATTGATTATATAATTGAAGAAAAAGAATCCTCATTATCAGTAAGTAGTATAAAAATAGTTTAATAAATATAAGATAGTTATTATATATATATCGATAGCTATATGATACACATTCGCTTCTAAAATACTCCGTTAAGGTATAATGAAGTCAGGAAACAGATATTATAATTTCTGACACTACTTAAAGTAATATACAAAAAATACAAATTATGAAAAATCATTTACTAGTTGTTTTAGGTGCAGCATCATTAGCTTTCGGTGCAACATCATGTAACCCTCAAGAAACATTATCCACTTCATCTAATCAAGAAAATGTAGCTGTTGCTCCAAGATTAGAATCATTACCTGCTGACTTTATCTTTTCAGGTTCTAATGCTAGAACTGGTATTGAAACTGATGACGTTACTATAGATGAATCTAATATTGTTGTTAAGGCTGTTCAAGACGGTACTGTAGTAGAAGGATGTACTTATAGCTTCCAAGAAAAAGCAATTAAGTCTGTACCTTATGGTTTCGTTGATTTCTCTGCTAGCTATGCAGCGGTTATCCCTGCTGGTCACCAAATCGCTACAGGTACAGCTATCCACAATTCTCAATTAAAAGAAGATAATGCACATGCTGTTCTTGATTATATGAGAGAATTAAGAGAGCCTGTAGTTAACTTTGAATCTGCTACACAATCACAAGACATTAACTCTGCTGCAGTATTAGAGCCATTCGTAATGATGCCTCAAAACGGTAGAATGGCTATCGGTATCAGCTTTGATGCTCCTTCTTCTTACTGGAGATTGGCTGCTGAACTTACTGTGTTTGATAAAAATGGTAAGCAAATCGCAAAAGTGGACGGTATCCCTGTAGAGCAGCACTCTCCTAACAATGAGTACTCTATCGGTTTTGACTTCACTGATACACAAGCTGTAACTGGTGCTTACGTTCACATTAAAATCGAAGCGAACGAGTACAACTCTCAAGGAGAAAGAGTATTCGGTCCTCAAGACAAAAAATGGATCTTAGATGGTGCTGTAGATGATACTTACAAATTAGAAAACGGTATCTCTAAAGGTATCGCTATCGACATCAGCCGTGACTTCACTCCTACTTTCACTGACGTTTCTTCGGAATTCCAATTCGTTCAGTTAGTAATCGACGATGAAGTTGTTGAGTTAGACTAAGTTAGTCCTTATTATAAAAAAGAATTTCTTTATAAATAGGCGACTAAACCCGAGTATGTTTAGTCGCTATTTTTTATTGAACTCCTAAGCCAGCCTATTTTATAGGTTGGCTTTTTTTATTTAGATTGAAAATATAAGTAGAGTTTTTCATAAAATATCTAGTAAATATAAGAAAGATATTTTTTGAATAATGACAACTATTTTTTACACATATAAATAGAATATACCCCGTTAAATAATCATGTATCAAGAAAATAAAAGATACAAAAATAACAAAATTCAATAGAAAATAGTACAATAATGAGAAATCAACTTTTAGCAGTATTAGGAGCTGCTTCATTCGCATTCGGGGTATCTTCATGTAACCCTCAAGAAACATTATCCACTTCATCTAATCAAGAAAATGTAGCTGTTGCTCCAAGATTAGAATCATTACCTGCTGACTTTATCTTTTCAGGTTCTAATGCTAGAACTGGTATTGAAACTGATGACGTTACTATAGATGAATCTAATATTGTTGTTAAGGCTGTTCAAGACGGTACTGTAGTAGAAGGATGTACTTATAGCTTCCAAGAAAAAGCAATTAAGTCTGTACCTTATGGTTTCGTTGATTTCTCTGCTAGCTATGCAGCGGTTATCCCTGCTGGTCACCAAATCGCTACAGGTACAGCTATCCACAATTCTCAATTAAAAGAAGATAATGCACATGCTGTTCTTGATTATATGAGAGAATTAAGAGAGCCTGTAGTTAACTTTGAATCTGCTACACAATCACAAGACATTAACTCTGCTGCAGTATTAGAGCCATTCGTAATGATGCCTCAAAACGGTAGAATGGCTATCGGTATCAGCTTTGATGCTCCTTCTTCTTACTGGAGATTGGCTGCTGAACTTACTGTGTTTGATAAAAATGGTAAGCAAATCGCAAAAGTGGACGGTATCCCTGTAGAGCAGCACTCTCCTAACAATGAGTACTCTATCGGTTTTGACTTCACTGATACACAAGCTGTAACTGGTGCTTACGTTCACATTAAAATCGAAGCGAACGAGTACAACTCTCAAGGAGAAAGAGTATTCGGTCCTCAAGACAAAAAATGGATCTTAGATGGTGCTGTAGATGATACTTACAAATTAGAAAACGGTATCTCTAAAGGTATCGCTATCGACATCAGCCGTGACTTCACTCCTACTTTCACTGACGTTTCTTCGGAATTCCAATTCGTTCAGTTAGTGATCGACGATGAAGTTGTTGAGTTAGACTAAGTAATAAACTTGATATTAGTTGAAGAGTAGTGACAAATTATAATGAAAGAGTTTTGAGTCGCTATTTTTCATTGAACATAGAAGCCATTCCATAAATATTTGGAATGGCTTTCTTTTTTATGGTTAGTGGCTTTTACTGAGAAATACATGAGTATTCTCCTCTATATTTAAATGATTTTCTTCAACAATCTTTGTTTGTTTTATTTCATCACTTTTAAATGGGACTAATAAAATAATGATCATTAATAATCCTACGATTGAAGCGATGATCACTCCAAACATTTTTTCATTCTCACTCATTTTATGTTAGTTAAGTTCGTTCATTTAGATTTACACACACTCTGAATATACATTTCTTATGAAGTAAGGATGCTTTTTATTCAGATATATAATTTACTCTTGCAATAACTGAAGAGTATTAAAATTATTTTAAGTATTTGTATTACCATTTATAGGTGATTTGCATCAACAAAAAAAAGGAAGCAATGCCTCCTTTCTTTTAAATATTATATTAATTACTACCTTGTTTATTATCCTACTCACTTATATCTAATGTTTTAAAATGTCACCTTGGTTCGTCAGAAAAAATTAAAAAAGTTACATCATCTTTAAATTGGACTTCCTTATCTTCCAATAAAGTCTCTATATCTCTTCTATTTATTTTATTAGGGAATGATAGTTTTTCTTTGACTCCATCTGTACTTAAGCCTACAATATTCTGGTAAGTTGCTTCATATATTTCTGTATGTTCATGCAACCATTCTTTATATGAGTTAGATAAATGGTAACAGATATAATCAGGTCTATTATTATAATCATAATACTGAAGTTGATGATCAATCATTACATAACCATCCCCTGCCACCAATACCCATACTTTTTTTTGTTTTTTATCTACTAACATCAATAATATAGTACTTGCCAATTCACTATATTCTAATAATAAAGATTGTTGTATTCTCTTTAATTGAATAAAAAAGGAATGCGTGATATGTAACCCTAATGAAGAAAGGGAATAGCTATCTAATAAATCAACCCCCAATAAATCTGTTTGGTTAGGGATACCCAAAGATATCTTCTTTAAGATCTTGGAAAATAAGGTGGATGCGAAGTATGCTTCTTTTCCTGAAGAACATCCATCCATAACAGCTAACAAAACAATATCTTCATTAAGGTGCTTATAGAAATAGGCGTCTTCGTTATGGTTAGCATGTGATGTTCCTTTTTTATAATAAACCTTCATATTATTTTTATTTATATAAGGGTTTTTTATTCCTTTTTCCCCTATTAGTAATGAAAGAATATTTTAAAATTGATTTTATTACACTAGATTTAATTAAAACGAAATGGATATTAAAATGAATAAACAAGAAATCTCTCAACTACTTAATCAGCTTGATTTACACCAAGCCAAAGACCAACTTTATCCATTGGTTTATAATAATCTGCATGATATTGCTGAAAAGCTATTTAGAAGAGAAAGAAGCGACCATACACTACAACCTACATTATTAGTAAATGAAGCCTACATGAATCTTGTCGATCAAGATCATATCAATTGGCAAGGAAAATCACATTTTTTTGCTGTAGGTGCTCAAGCTATCCGTAGAATTTTAGCACAACACGCTAGAACAAAAAATGCAATAAAGAGAGGCGGTGGTGCCCATGCTTTAGAACTAGAAGAAGGAATTGCTTTTACTCCTGAAAAAGAGGGAATGATCCTTGACATTCATGAAGGTTTAGAACAACTAGAAAAAGTACATGCCCGCCAAGCACAGGTGGTAGAACTTAAATTCTTTGGTGGTTTTAAAATGCAAGAAATTGCAGATGAATTAGGCGTTTCTATTAAAACGGTTGAAGTCGATTGGAAAATTGCTAAGGCTTGGCTAAAGAAGTTTATGAAGAGTGATATTTGATTTGAATACTTATTAATGGATAAAAATTTACATGAACAAGCTTCTGACATTCTAGCAAAAGTAATTGATCTTCCTAAAGAAGAAGCTTTACAATTGATTACAGAACAATGTAAAGGAAATACTTTATTAGAGCAGGAAGTACTTTCTCTATATCAGGAATTCACGGTTATTCCTCACCAAAAAAAGGAAAATAAAAAAAGTCAACAAAGGGTTGTTGTACCAGTAAAATCTTTATTAGAAAAAACAGAGATTTTAACACGAGTGAGCAACTTTGCATTATCCAAAAAAAATGGCCGCTTATTATTAATTATCACTGTTTTAATAGCACTTTCAATTTTAGGTGTTTTTATCCGAAAAGGGGTTTATAATAGCATTTTCTCCAATGTTTTAGAAGATAGAACAGCATTATTAAATGCCAATGCAACAATATTATATGACTGGATAAATAATGAAAAAGAGAAAATTGATTTGTACGCCTCATCCAAAGCGATTAGAGAAGTTGCACTTCAATTGGATAGTATTGGACATTTAAATATCCCAGAAAAACAAAAAGACAAATTACTTCTTCCGTTATCTGTTAGACTAAAAGAAATTGCTAGGGTTCTCAAGGTTGAAGACTTCGGTATAATTGATAAGAATACCCCTAAAATCATTTTAAATACATTCAGTTCAACAGACTCTTCATTGTCATTTATCAATAAAACTCAACTTACCAAAGAGTTCTATGATTATCATTTAAGGTTAAAAAAGGGTGAAACGATATTTTTTAAGCCCATTCATAATGATGATATTTTATACAATGGTGAGTCCATCTACCAATATTCAGATTGTGGTGTAGTGGCACCAATTTATGGTAACAATGGCGAAATTATTTCCTTTTTATACTATGCTACTTGGGCGCAAAATGAATTTTCTAATCTATTTAAGCCCAGTCAATACGGGGCTTCATCACAGCTTTATGCTATAGATGAAAAAGGAAGAATGATTTCCGAAAGTAGGTTTACAAAAGAAATTAGCCAAGTGTTATCCTTAGATACCTTAGAGACAATTACTAGTATCTACTATATATATGTACAAAACCCAGGAGTAAATCTTATGCAAGGTGAAGTTCCAAAAGACAATAAGAATAATTGGAATTTCACTGCCCCTCTTCTAGCAATAAGTGATTACTTGGAAAATAAATCACAGCCTTCCACTGGTCAGATTAATCATGTATACAAAGATTACCGAGGTGTAGAAGTAATAGGAGCATATATGTGGTTAAATGATTTAGGAATAGGTCTTATTTCAGAAATTGATGAAAAGGATGCTATGGAGTTTCTTTCTAAAATAGATCTACTCTTTGGGGTACTTTATGCTATTATTATCATTCTCTTATTTCTCCTATATCACTCGAATATCACTATAATTAAATACAATAAGAAGATTATAGAATTGGGTAAGCTAGGGCAATACCATATTATTGACAAAATTGGTGAAGGTGGTTTTGGAGAAGTCTATAAAGCAGAACACCAACTATTAAAGATGCCTGTTGCAATAAAAGTTCTTAAAAAAGAATTAGCTACCGAAGAAGCTATACAACGTTTTGAAAAGGAAGTAAAAATCACCTCTTCATTAAAACATCCAAACACAATTAAGGTCTATGATTTTGGTACATCTCCAGAAGGAAACTTCTATTATGTTATGGAGTTTATTGATGGTATTACTTTAACAAAAGCCTTAGAAATTCATCAACCATTCCCAATTTCTCGCTTAATATATGTCTTAAAAGAAGTTTGTTATAGTCTTAGAGAAGCACATCAGCATCATCTTGTACATAGGGACATAAAACCGATGAATATCCTACTTACACAACAAGGAGGAGCTGTAGATCAGGTAAAATTATTAGATTTTGGACTTGTTAAGGATTTAGAGAAGGAAGAACAAACACAATTGCATAAAATTGGGGGAACACCCATGTATATGGCACCAGAGAGGTTAAGAGATCCCTATAATAATGACACAAGGGTTGATATTTATTCTCTTGGTGCTTTAGGCTTATATATGCTTAGTGGCAAGTTTTTAGTAGAACTGATTTCTCAGAAAGTCATGTCTGGAGAAGATACGATTCAAGGAAATTTTAGAGATAAGTTGATTGATCGAACGGATGTACCAAAACAACTAAAGGAACTCCTTTTATCGTGTATTCGTTTTGATCCCGAGAAAAGGATTCAATCTGTTGAAGAAATGATTGACATTCTTGAGGAATTAGCTATTAACTACCCTTGGCATAAAGAAGAAGCCGAAAAATGGTGGAAAAAATATGATGTTTATTAATCAATCAAAATAACTATTATAACCCATGAGTATTGACAAAGCATATAATGTTTGGGCCAAAC
Organism: Flammeovirga agarivorans; assembly: GCF_012641475.1. Classification (NCBI taxonomy): domain Bacteria; kingdom Pseudomonadati; phylum Bacteroidota; class Cytophagia; order Cytophagales; family Flammeovirgaceae; genus Flammeovirga; species Flammeovirga agarivorans. The sequence continues at coordinate 985,549 of NZ_JABAIL010000003.1, forward strand.
AATATGACACCAACAAAAATAGAACGCGAGATTTAGATCAAAAATCAACCATTGAAACATTATCAAGATTCCCTTTCTCCAATGTATTAGAATTGGGATGTGGTACAGGTAAGAATACGGCATGGCTAATCAAAAAAGCAGATTCCATTGTTGGTTTTGATTTTTCAGAGGAGATGTTGAAAGTTGCAAAAAGCAAGGTACAATCTGACCATGTTAGATTTCAACAAGCTGATTTAAATAATGACTGGGAAATTGATAACAACGCTGTTGACCTGATCACCTCTAGCCTTACGCTTGAACACATCAAAAATTTAGACCATATTTTCCATCAAGCAAGTAAGAAGCTGATCGACAATGGCTACTTTTTTATTAGTGAACTACACCCTTTCAAACAGTACGTAGGTACTAAAGCTAGATATGAAACGGAAGAAGGTATACAAGAATTAGAAGTTTACATCCATCATATTTCTGAGTTTATTACTAACGCAGAAAGTTATGGATTTAAAATGGTAGAATTAAAAGAGTGGTTCGATGGAGAAACTGAGAATGAAATTCCTCGATTAGTTTCATTTGTTTTTATAAAAACCCCTACTTCTTAATTACTGAAAAACAAGTTCAAAATTAGCCGATTCAAAATGTTGGTTGAGTTCTTTATGAACATCATCTTTTACTTGTCTCATTTGATCAAGAAAGACCATCTCCTGATCTAATTGCACATAGGCTACTACAAAAAAGTTAGTCCCCAATTTTGTAATAAATAGATCATGGTCTTGATATAAATCCGGTAAAGTGTCCGAGATAATTGTTTCAATTTTTTCTCGATACTCCTTATGTTGAACTACTCCTCCGCCTAGTTCAATAGCTGCATCTCTGATAATTTGAAAAGGCGTATTTATCATTGATAAACACATAAGTAAGACAATAATAGAATCTCCGATATACAGTAAAAAGCTAAATGGACTATCAGTAGCAATCATTGAAAATATGATAAGTGCTAAACCAGAAAAAACAGATAGCAGGGCATCAATTTTCAATGATTGCAACTCAACATTTAGAATATCACTACTCCCATTCACTTTTTTATTCTGGAGATAAATAAAAAGCATCATCCCTACAGAAAGAGTTGTCATTGATAAAATATAGATAAGGATTGAAGAAGTATCGATAATATCAATCGATGCCCCATTCAAGTAATCGATAATCTTTATTGAATTCTGAAACAAGGCAGAGACTATAATCCCCAAAATAAGTATGCCTTTAAATAGAATAAAAAAGGCTTCATAAGCATAACTCCCAAATGGGAAAGTTGCTGTTTTTCTATGTTTTGCTTTTGAAATAAACTCTGCAAGGACTGTCACCAAACAAGCAATAAAGGAAAAGTTTCCATCCAACAACAAGGCTTCAGAAGAAGTGATGCTATATGCAATCCATCCACCAATGGCCATTAATAAATTAACAATTGCTCCTATTCTAAGAGTTTTAACTTCTACAGATTGATTTTGTTGGAATGAATTCATTGTTTAGTTATTTCTTTGAGAAGGGAAATTATACTACAGATTCCCTATTTCAAACATAAATATATACAGATGTCGCAATCATTTAATTGAAATAGTTATTTCATTAGTTTCTCATCTATTCTTTATGAATATATTTTCTAAATGTTGACGGAGAGCATTCCTTTATTTGTTTAAAAGTCCGATTAAATTGGCTCAAACTTTCAAAACCAACTTCATAACAGATCTCACTTATCGATAAATCAGAATGTTTAATTAGATGACAGGCTTGTTCTATTCTAAATTGATGTAGATAATGAATAAAACTTATTCCCTTGACATGCTTAAACCAACGACAAAAAGAGGTTTTCGTCATATTAACGATTGAAGCTATTTCATCAATTCTAATCGTTGATGAATACTTTTGAAATATATACTGATGAATTTTATCTAATCGGTCATTCCCTTGTAGATTGATGTCTCTACTTAACATATAAGGAATAGCTTCACTTTCAGCAGACTTTAAATGATGTAAGATAAGCACAAGATCAGTAAGCCTAAGATAACTCTCTTTCTTAACCAACAACTGGGAGAAAAGTGGAGAGATACTCTGGTAAATATTCAGAAAGGAAATACCACTTCCCTTTGAAATAAATGAAGTTAATAGTTGATTGAGTTCTGGTATACTCTTAAAATGTTCTTGATTAAAATGGACTACAATGGCTTCTACTTCAATAACCTCCTTAGAAGAAACCCATTGATGAGGTACGTCGGGTTCAATCAAAACCACATCACCTTCTTCAAAAGTCGTTACAGCATCTCCTATAAATCGTAATCCCTGCCCTTTTTTAATTAAGGTCAATTCTATTTCTGGATGATAATGCCAATAGGGTACAAAAGAATCCTGTTGAATATGATATACCCCAATAGAAGCATCATTTTGTTGTAAGTACTCTCTTTTTGCTCTCATATCAGACAATATTATCAATTATAATCCATAAATAAATTATTTAATGATAATATATGCATAGTTATTGAAAATTACTACATAGCATTCATCCTCTACCTAAAGTACTTTTGAAGTACTAAATAAATAAAGTCTGATATGAAAAAAGTAATAGCACCTATTGCCATAATCTTAGGTTTAAATGCATGTAGTGAGATGGAAGAAACAAAAAACAATTTCAATAAAGTACAATTTGGTGATGCACAACCAAAAGGTTGGATATACGAGCAAATGCACCATGATTTAACGGATGGTTTTGTGGGGCATTTAGATGAAATGGTTCCCGATCTTATTATCGAAGATGATATCTATGGTAAAGACCGACTGACAAAAAAAGTGAAATCTAAAGATGTAGGTGCTGTAAATAGTGAAGGTGAATGGAATGTGCAGTTTCTATGGTGGAATTCAGAAACTCAATCTAATTGGTGGGATGGTTTTATCAGACATGCCTTACTCACTAAAGATAAAAAATCAATTAACAAGGTCATCAACTATGTTGAAGGTAAGCTAGCCACTCAAGATCCTGATGGATATATCGGTGTATATGCTGATGACCTACGTTATGACCATACTACTGAAAATGGTGAATTATGGGCACAAGCCTCTTTATTTAGAGGTTTATTAGCTTATTATGAAGCAACAGATGATCAAAAAGTTTTGGATGCTATTATCAAGGCCGTAGATGTAACTATGAAAGCGTACCCCATTGGTAATTCTACGCCATTTAAAACAGATAAACCTTTTGCAGGTGTAGGCCATGGTTTAACTTTTACAGATATCTGTGTTCAATTATTTGATATCACAGGTGACCAAAAGTATCTCGACTTTGCAAAATTTTTATTCGATGATTATAATCTTCATCAAATGGCGGAAGAGGACATTCTACTCAAAAACTTGAGTGATAAAAATTATCAATTCGAAGGGCATGGTGTACATACCTACGAACATTTGAGAAGTTTAGCTCTACTGGCTTTTACGACTCAAGAAGAAAAGTATAAACAAGGATATCAGCAATATTTAGAAAAGTTAGCGACGGTAACCTCGATTAGTGGTGGTCCAATTGGAGACGAATGGGTTTTTGGCAGACATGCCAATGCAGACAGTACTGGTTATGAATACTGCTCCCTCCAAGAACTTCTAGACAGCTATGCCTTAATTAAAGCATATGATCATAATGGTCGTTGGGGAGATAAAATGGAGTGGTTATTATTTAATGCTGCTCAAGGAGCTAGACATCCGGAGCATTCGTCTATTGCTTATTGCAAAAGCGACAACTCCTATTCTATGTGTGGACACATTAATGCGAAGGAAGATCAACACTCTAAAGAAAATAGATATAAGTATTCACCAGTTCATAAAGACATTGCGGTATGTTGTGCCCCAAATGCTGGTAGAATCTATCCTTACTATATCCAAAATATGTATTCCACCCAAGGTAATGTTCTTGCGGTTGATTTATATGGTCCAAGTCAGTTCACAACCCAAGTAAATAATGAAGATGTTGTCATAAAACAAATTACTGAATACCCTGCCAGTGATAAAATTCATCTACATGTGAATGGAAGTTCTGATTTTACTCTTTCATTAAGAGTACCTACATGGGCAAAACATTTTACTATTAATGGTCAATCACAAAAAGTCGATGAAAGTGGTTATGTCAATATCCAAAAAGACGCTGGTGATCAGGTTTATGAGATTTCAATGGGCTTTGAAGCGGAGATTTCAAATGATAAACAACAAGGAAATTATGTTTCCTACGGTCCATTATTATTTGCCTTACCGTTTGAAGGTAAAGCTGAAGTAGTGAAAACTTGGACTACGGAGAAATTCATTGATGAAAAGGTTGCCTATACTAATGATGCAAAAACAACTCTTGAATTGGTAAAAAATTCTAAAATTGAAGTGATCAAAAAAGAGAATGAGGAAGATCCTTTTAAAAGCATTCAACTAAAAGTAAATTTCACTGATAAAAACGGAAATACTGTTAACGAATTTATGTTGCCACTAGGAGCAACTGTCTTAAGAAAATCTGTTTTTTAATTTTCCCCAACCATTATCATTATCATCAACTGAACTCGCACATTATGCAACTAAAAAAAGTAATAAGCAGTGTCTTATTAGGTAGTGTACTATTTTCATGTGGCAACCCTAAGAAAGGGATGGAAGATGTACAGCCTCCAAATATTATTTACATCATGTCCGATGACCATGCCTATCAAGCCATCAGTGCCTATGACTCTACATTAATCCATACTCCTAACATTGATAGAATTGCTAATGAAGGTATGCGGTTTGATCAAGCTTATGTTACAAATTCGATTTGTTCTCCAAGTAGAGCTGTAACATTGACTGGTAAAATGAGCCATCTTAACTCGGTTAAAGATAATCTCGACATTTTTGATACCACACAGGTTACTTTACCTATGTATTTAAAGAAGGCGGGTTACGAGACTGCAATTATAGGAAAATGGCATTTAAAATCTACTCCTCAAGGTTTTGATCATTGGGAGGTATTACCCGACCAAGGTGATTACTACCAACCTGATTTTAGAACACCTAAAGGTATGATCCAAGAAGAAGGCTATGTTACTGATATCATCACTGACAAAGCCATCGATTACCTTGAAAAGAAAAAAGGAAAAGACGAACCCTTTATGTTAATGGTTCACCACAAAGCCCCTCATAGAGAATGGATGGCTGCAATGGAACATTTAAATGCATTTCATGATGAAAAAATCAAAGAGCCTACCACTCTTTTTGATACTTATGAAGGAAGAGGAACAGCTGCAAAAGAAGCAGAAATGCGCATTTCTAATCATATGGGACTTACCAATGACAATAAAATCTCTCCAGACGTAAGAGACAAAACGAACCACTCTCCTTTTATGGGATGGTACGATTGGGCTTATAATAAAAACATCGATCGTATGACCGATGAGGAGAAAGAAAAATGGGAAGAAGTCTATGGCCCAATTAATAAAAACTTCCAAAAGATAAATCCCAAAGGCAAGAACCTTACGAGATGGAAATATCAACGCTATATGCAAGATTACCTTGGTACCCTTCTTAGTGTAGATGATAATATCGGACGTCTGTTAGACTATTTAGATGAGACAGGGTTATCAGAGAATACTATTGTAGTTTATACTTCAGATCAGGGTTTCTACTTAGGAGAACATGGTTGGTTTGATAAAAGATTTATGTATGAACAATCTTTTAGAACTCCTCTTATGATTAGATGGCCAGAACACATACAAGCGGGTGCTGTAAATAAGGAATTAGTTCAAAATATTGACTATGCACCTACTTTTCTAGAAGCTGCAGGGGTTGATATTCCAGAAGAGATGCAAGGAGAATCATTACTTCCTTTATTTGAAGATAAAACAGATAAATGGAGAGATGCTTTGTATTACCATTATTATGAATATCCAGGTATTCATGGTGTAAAAAGACATTATGGTATAAAAACCAAGCGTTACAAACTTATTCATTTCTATTATGATGTTGATGAATGGGAACTGTATGATCTAGATCAAGATCCTAATGAAATGAACAATGTGTATAATAGTCCTAAGTATGCTTCGGTTAAGATGTCCTTACATAAAAAGTTAGATCAGTTAAGAGAAGAATATTTAGATTCAGATGCTTTAACTCAACAAATGCTGAAAGCCGATTTAGAAAGGCTCAGAAAACTTGAAGAAAAAAAATAATTATAATCCCTACTGTTTTTAGAATAGTAGGGTTTTTATTTGATCAATTGTTCTAGATTTGTATTGTATTTATCTAAAATAATAATGGATCAGTTAGAAATAAAATTACTCCTTTCGGCTTTCACAATTGTTTCTGGTTTGATTATTCAAAGTATTACCTCGAAATACCTAAAGAAAATTACGGAAACGAAAGGCTTCTCAGAACATCGAAAAATATATGTAACAAACTTCTTCGGGTTATTGTATTTTATCCTTGGATTTATTCTAATGCTATTTATCTGGGATGTATCCTTAAAAGGGTTATCTGTATTTGTCACCTCTATATTTACAATCTTTGCTGTTGCGTTTGTTGCTCAATGGTCAATGCTTAGTAATATTACAGCATCATTGGTCTTGTTTTTTGCCTATCCATTCAAAATTGGAGATTATATTAGAATTCAAGATGGGGGTGAAAACTCTATCGAAGGTGAGATTGTCAATATCACATTATTCAATATCCGTATTAAAGATGCCGATAATGTATATACATCCTACCCTAATAACTTGGCCATTCAAAAGCCGATAAAGAAAATGAAAAAGCCTTCAAAAAAGAAAGCTGTTATTCCCACAGAAGAGAATAAGACTGACGAAGAGTCTATTTAAAATATAGCAAACCGGTAAGCCAACACTTACCGGTTTTTTTATCAACTAATTATTACGATAAATCGGTTGATAACTACAACGTAGACCTCCGCCGAAATAATTGGCTTTTCTAAACGAAGTTTCATACACCTTAATCCCCAACTTTCGTACTCTATTGCTGACCTCTGGGAAAGCATCTGACAGAATAACAGTATGTGGGTCTACTACCATACCATTAGTAGCCATTCTTTGAGCTTGCTGAGGAGAAACTTCCACCCATTTATACGACTTAAGTGATTCAGGTAAAGAATCAATATTTTCAAAATCATCATAACAGATAATTCCTTGGTGATCGTTGATCAACATCATAGCACAGTCTAAGTGTAGCACATGCTTTTTCAACTTTATTGCATGTACTGTGTAATCACGTCCTAGTTCCTTTCTAAGCCATTCGATACCTTTCTCATTGGAAGCATTCCCTGATATACCTACATATACTTCTCTTCCATTGACAAACACATCCCCACCTTCTAAATAAGCGTTATCCTTATGGTATCCTGCTTTTAAAGGTGGCATATTTACTATATTACCATCATATTTTTTGGCAAGATCTAGAAGAATTCTTCTATAGTTGCCTGTTTCTTGTCTTCTTGATTCCGTATTCATATTGGCAACAATCATTTTATCACCTATAGTAATGATTGGATCTCTAGAGTAATTTTGAGTGGTCGTCATTGTTTCAAATTCAATAACTTCTGGACGTCTCACTTTTATACCTAATGATTTTACTAGTTCCACAAACTTTTCTTGTTCATCGAAATATTCCTGATCATCTTTTGGGTAAACATCTTCTATATTTTTATTCTCAAACTTTTTCATGTACTGAAAAGCACTATCAGATATATATGGAAAATGATTTCTTAGTGAAATATCAATCGCAGGTAATTGTAACGTTCCTGGTACCCATCTACCTATTACAACTTCTTTTAATTCTCCCCACTCATAGTTGTTTTGAATGGTATTTGACTTAAAGGATCTGTCTTTTAATTCTTCAGCTAAAATATTAAATGCCATTAATCCAACAGCAAAGAATAAGAACGCATAGATATACTTAGTCATTTTCTTCATAATACTTAGATCTTTTGATGTTCATTAGTAGAAGGGAAAATAAAGTGAAAACCCCTATTCCATCTGAATATTTTTTTGGACTAATCTTTCTAATCATTGAGCCGATATTCCCAACGCTTAACCGAAATGAGGCCGACATTTGTACTATAAGATTTACTAAAGACATTACTCTTTCTAACACTATGAAGATCCATAAAGAAATAACAATACATGCTAATGCTGATAAAGTTTGGTCCGTTTTCGCAGATGACTTTCATAATGTAGGCAATTGGCTTACTCAGATTTCAGCCTCAAAAGCGTTAGAGCATCAAGCAATAACAGATGCACCTGTAAGTGGAAGAATTTGTGACATTACTTCTAAGCCTAATGGACCTCAGGCTATAGAAAAAATCACCTATTACAATGCCAATAACTATCATTTTGAGTTTGATGTTACATTCAATAATACTCCAAGTGCGTTGCCCGTAGTAAAAAATCATGTGAAGGTAAAAATTGATATTATTGACTTGAATACTTCTCGACTAACATGGGATAGTGATATTACTTTAAAGTTTTTAGGGAAATTAATTTCGCCATTAGTTAAAGTTGGTATATCAAAATCGTTTGATGAGCTATTGGATGACTTCCAATATTTTGTTGAAAATGACACTCCTCATCCTAGAAAGTTAGTCCAACTTGAGAAAAATAAACTTAGCGCTTAAACTATACAATTATGATCGTCAATAGAGAACATTTTGATATTGGAGGAAAGGTTATCTTAGAAAAAGTGGCATTTCGTCCCCCTTTCAAAATTAGTACAGATATGGTAAATGAAGCTTGTTTTCTTCATATTATCAAAGGAACCTCAAAATTATTTCTTCCCGAAAAAAACATAGATTTAAATGACTCTGATAGTCTATTTTTAAAATGCAGTACTTATATGAATGCTTGGCAAGAAAAAAAGGAAGATCAAGTCAATGAAGCATTGTTAGTACACATTTATCCTGAAATATTAGATAAAATATTTGATCAGCAGCTCCCTTCTTTTCTAAAGGGTAAGGAAGGTGTAAAACACTCTTCAGCAGAAAAGATAAAGATTTCTATTATGATTGAGAATTACATAGAAAGTCTTCTCTTTTATTTTAATCAACCTTCTATAGTGACAGAGGAACTTGTAGAAATTAAGGTAAAAGAATTGCTTCTTCTATTAGTAAATTCTCACTATTCTGACAACCTAGAAGGGATCTTCAGTAATCTTTTCACCCCAAATGAATACAAATTTAAAGAATTAATAGATACACATCTTTTTGAAGATTTAAGCATTCAAGATTATGCAGACATTGCTGGCATGAGCTTATCTACCTTTAAAAGGCGTTTTCAAATGATATATAAGATAAGTCCAAAAAAATATATTAATAACAGGAGGCTAGAAAAAGCAAAACAGCTTCTGCTAAATACTGAAGATAGAATCTCTGACATCGCTTATGATTGCGGTTTTAACGATGTAGGATACTTTTCAAAGACATTCAATTCGCATTTTAATTGCAGTCCCAGTTTTTATAGGAAAACTGAAGTACAAGCAGCATTCAATTAAGATAAAAAACAACGAGTAGTAATTATATACATCTTTCACAGCTTCTGAGAAAGATGTTTTTTTGCTTTATAAAAAATAAAAGCTACCAATATGAAAGGTGAAGATCCTCTACATATTAATAGCTTTTTCTGTAATTCATCGATTGATGGTATAAATATATGAATTACAATACTTTAATTATATTATTATTTAAAGATATTAAATCAATTTTTCATCACAAGAATATTTTTTTGAGTAAACCTACATAAATAAAAATAGGACTATTTCCTTTCGAAAACAGCCCTATCATGTTGTTTTTATGGTTATGAATATACTTTAATACATTTCAATTACATTCCTTCTGTAAGTGCTTTTACAAATTTGTTCTCAGGGTAAAATTCCTTTAAGATTACTTTAATCACAGTATATACTGGGATAGCTGCAATTAAACCAACCACTCCGAAAAGAATACCAAAGACCATAATCACTAAGAAAATTTCTAATGGATGTGAGTTGACACTTTTTGAGAAAATAATTGGTTGTGAGAAGTTATTATCTATAAATTGAACTCCGAAATATCCAATAAACACTTTCACTAATTCCGGTAGAATTCCTGTCTTAAATTCCATATCTAAGTGTTCTGACATGGCTAATATTGCCATAATGATGATACTGATTGCAGGACCTACATAAGGAATAATATTTAATACAGCACAGATAAATGCAATTACTGCGGCATTCTTCACACCTATAATTAATAATGTAACCATATACATTACAAATAATAAGAAGCACTGAATAGCTAAGCCAATAAAATACCTTGAAAGAAGCGTTTTAATTTTCATCAATGAACTTTTAAAACCAGTTCTCGAATCTTGTGGTACGAAGGAAGTAAAAAAGGTGATAATGCTATCACTTTCTTTAATTAAGAAGAAACTAATAAATATGGTTGAGAATAATCCCATACTAAAAGAACCAACTCCTTGTAAGATTCCATTAAATATTTGAGGAGAGTTTTTAAGTTTTTTCATAATTTCCTCACCAAGATGTAAACCTGATAAGTCAATACCATATTCTTTTAATGCCACATTAATTTGGTTGAATGTAGACATGATATTTTGTTCAAAACTATCTAATTCCACCAATTTCAAATTTCTTGCTTCTTGAGTTATTAATGGGATAAATGAACTTAGAAAACCTAAAATTAATATTAAGAATAACGTGATTGTTGCGAACATCGCTAACGTATTAGACATGTTCAGTTTTTTCTTAAAGAATGATTTTACTGGGTGAGCAATCAATGCGATTACTGCTGATGTGAATACATAAATAAGTACTGATTGTAATAAATAGACCATATAAAGCCCTATTCCAATAAATACCAATTTTTTTAAAGCATCTAATAAGCCTTTGGATATATCTTTATAATTAAAGGAATTTTCCATATTGTACTAAATAAAAATTAAGAGCTACGAAAAAATATCATTTGATAATTGTTCTTTTAAGAAACGACTTTTCTTCTTTTAATTCTTTCAGTATCTGTCTTTTCGATTATACATATCGCTTCTGATTGATGTACTATTTTAAGTTTTATAGAATTTCTTAAATCTTGAATTAGGATATAAAAAAAAATTATTTTATTTTTGACCTATCAGTCAAATATTAGACTTTAACTTAATTACTCATGATCAACAAACGTATTTTAACTTTATTATCCATCTTATCTTTTTTCCTACTATCTGTAAGTTCTTTTGCTCAAGAGGCAAAGATTTATGAGAAGTATGGTGTAACTGTAGAAACACTTCAACCAGGTTTATCGGAAGGTGATCAAGCTTTTTTATTTAAAGGAAAGGATCAAGACGGTAAGACTTACCAACTGAAAGAGGCATTAAAAAAAGGACCAGTAGTCGTTAACTTCTTTAGAGGTAGTTGGTGTCCATACTGCACAAAGCATCTAATGAATGTACAAGATTCTTTAGGAATGATTGAAGCTGCAGGTGCTACTTTTGTTGCTGTAACTCCTGAAAATCAGGAACGATTTGCAAAACTAGTAGAAAAGAAAGGGTTAACCTTTGAAATGGTTGAAGACAGTAAACTAGACATCATGAATGGCTTTAAAGTCACTTTTGATGTAAATCAAGGATATCAAGATATGCTAAAAAAATATGAAAATGATTTAACCGTTACCAATAGTATTAAAAGAGCATCACTACCAGTGCCTGCTACATATATTATTGCACAAGACGGAACCATTATCAAGAGGCATTATGACCCTAACTATACTGAGCGAATGAGTGTAAAAGATATTCTTTCTACACTACAGGCTCAATAGTAAAAAATTTATCAGTTAAGTATTAGTCAGTTGTAATACTCTCATTAGTTATCAATTCGGGACAAAAACATTGATAAAAATTACATTTTGAGAGTTGAATACCCTAGAGGCCTTGCTTCTAGGGTATTCCTTTTTTAGATGGCTCCTAGCTTTGGATTATATATCACCAAATCTATGTGATAAAAAGAGCCATGATTAAATTGTTGATGCTTATAATTAACAATGAATTTACACCCATTATTCACTCCTGTAAAAGTTCCATCTTCTCCTCTAGCTTCTCTACTTAGTTTCACATGAAAGTAATGTTTCAAAGAAGTGACAAATTTCTGTACTTCAGATTTAGTGAGAAGTTTAGGCGTCCCGGATTTTTCAGGTACAAATGATAAACTATAAATTACACCCTCATCATTTTTACCTGAAATCAGGTGGCCGTATTGCCCTCCAAATGATAAATTTGTATCAGAAACCTTATTAGACGGTAGTGCTTGTCCAATAACGTATCCTTTAAAATTAATTTGGGCATACAGTGACGATGAACATAATAATAGCAGTACAATTATTAATGATCGTAACATAATATGATAATAAAGTAGTTGGAAACATGTTATTGGGGAAGGCTACATTAGTAGACAAACATGTTTTGATTGTTATTCTTATCTAGCTGATAACATACTGATTGGTGTTGTGTAAGACACTTCTCCATTCGTATTGACCATCTTTAAACGATAAGTACCATGCTGTTCTGGAAGATCCACAGAATACTTGTGTTTGAAGTTAGACAAAGGATATGCCTCTACTTCTTCTACGTTTTCCCATTCAGTCACAGTGTTAGCTGCTTGTAGAACAAAAACCGAAATTGAGGATTCAGGAAGTGTTTCCCATCTTAATTCCCCTTTCTCATTCTTTAGATTAATCACTCCATTGTCATTACTCAATAAAGTGGTATTAGTAGTGTCGATTCGATGCATTGCATCATTACCAATGGCTGTTGCAAATAAAAACAACATCATTGAAAGTGATAATAGTGATCGTAACATTTATCGTAATATTAATATGTAAAAAATTGTCTCGGCTGAGACTTAGGTTTCTCTATTTAGTGCAGTACTTTCTTTAGAAAAAACAAAAATGATTCCACTTTGAAATAAAATTTGAATAAAACAATAGAGACGCACTAAAATCACTTTATCAAAAATTGGATAAAAACAGGATCCTCTTGACACAATGTAATACAATAAAACCCCAAGAACTGATCTTTTAAAATCAATTATTGGGGTTAATACTGGAAATATAGTCCCGAGAATAAATCGAATTTCTATTCGTCCTCAGGAGATAACATTTTATATACAAATCCTGCTACGATTGCTCCTAAAATTGGTGCTACCCAAAACAGCCATAGTTGAGCAATAGCCCAATCACCAACAAATACAGCTTGTGATAAACTTCTTGCAGGGTTTACAGATGTATTAGTTATAGGGATACTTATAAGATGGATAAGTGTTAAGCCCAATCCAATAGCAAGACCTCCAAGATATTTTGGAGCTTTTGAGTGTGTCGCTCCCATGATTATGATCAAGAACATAAATGTCATCACAAACTCTGTGATAAATGCTGAAATCATACTATAACCTTCGGGAGAATGAGCACCATATCCATTTGCTGCGAAACCTCCTATGTCAGAATTATTTCCTGTATAAATAAAATACAGGACTGCTGCTCCAAATATTGCTCCCAAGCATTGAGCTACTATATAAGGAAGAATCTCTTTGGCAGAAAAACGTCCCCCTGCCCACAAACCAAGAGTTACCGCAGGGTTTAAATGACAACCTGAAATATGACCAATAGCATAGGCCATCGTCAGAACCGTTAATCCGAAAGCAAGTGCAACACCTAAAAAGCCAATGCCAACATTGGGAATACCTGCAGCAAATATGGCTGCACCACATCCTCCAATAACAAGCCAAGAAGTGCCAATAAATTCAGCAATTAATTTATTTTGCATAGTTGTAGTATTTAATAAATTAGTTTTTGGTAAAAAGAATTATGCAAATCAATTAAACATAAGTTTAATATCAAACATTTAATCAAGGGTTTTTATATTTCTTAATATAACTGTTATTCTTTTAACTTTCAGCAAAAGCTTCTTTGAAGGTATTATTTGATACTATTTATACACTAATTATGTTGAAATTACATTTCACTACATCAAATCTACATTTCACTACATTCCATTTTATATACAAGATTTTTCACTGTAGCATTGTAATATCAAAATAACAAAGAGCTAGTGTCAAATTAATTTTTTATGAAATCTATACTTCAAATATCATTATTATTATTATCTACTTTTTCTTTTGCTCAAGTGAAACAGATTAAGGTTCCCAATTCGGATTCTGTAATTGTTATTAATATCACTGAAATTCAAGAGGAAGCGAGAAGAGTTGCTGAAAAGGCGGCAAGAATTGCTGCTGAGCAACAAAAAGAAGAAATGGAATTGATCTTCAAGAATTTCTCTGGAGATTTTGACTTTGAGTCTTTAGAAGATTTAAATATTGAAATTGATCAAGAAGAAATTGAACGTTCTATAAGAGAAGCCGAAGCACAAGTAAGAATGCAAGAAGCAGAAATACGAAGAGCACTCAGTGAAGTTCATAAAGAAAGAAAATACCAAGAGTCTACTATTATTACCAATTTCTCTGTCTCACATGAAGGTGAGATCAAACTTAATGAAGAAGAAGACAATATCATTTCTATTTCTGAAGGCGGTAAGTTTGTTGTAAAAAAGAGAACGTTTGGAAACACTCGAAAATTAGTAATTATTCCTAACCAAGACGGTTCTTTATCTTATAAGTATTATGAAGGGAATCAATTAATTCCTTTTGATCCTGACGGTAAAAATTGGCTAAAAGATATTCTACCTGAGGTCATTAACAGTAGCAGTATTGCAGCAGAAGATCGTCTGAATAGACAACTTAAAGAAGGAGGTATATCACAAGCTTTAAAATATATTGGTGACTTATCAAGTGATCATACAAAAGTTGTATTTTACAAGCTTCTTGTAAATAATAAAAAAGTCAACCAAGCAAAATTGGATGAGATTACAACACATCTTTCAAAAAATGTAAGCAGTAGTTATAATCTTGCAGATTATTATTCTTCATCTCTCATCACATATTACAATAAAAAAGGACTGGATTATTACTTTGATGGGATAAAAAGTATTTCGTCTTCTTACGATAAGAGCAAGTGTTTAAAAGATATTATTGATCAGAAAGAAGTATCAAAACAATTTTCAAATAAAGAGTGGGACTTATTTTGTGATGTTGTAAAAGACATATCAAGTGGTTACGATAAGAGTAAGACGATTATTTATATGTTTGAGAATTCAGAGTCTGAAATATCAGCAGACAGATATACTTCATTATTACATAGCATTAGCAGTAGTTACGATAAAAGACAGACGATTCAGGCTGCATTTGAATCTCTAAATCATAGGCTAACGGATGCTCAAAGAGATGCTATTATCTCTGAGGTAAGATATATGAGCAGTAGTAGCGACAAATCTGGAACTTTATTGGATATTGTGGACTATTGGAATGATTTATCTAGAGAAAATAAACTTTCATTTTTTAAGTCGGCTGCCACAGTTAGTTCAAGTTACGATTTAAGAAAGGTATTGGAAGCTACAATTGATGAAGCTGCACTTAGAGATGATGAAGTAATTAAAGCGTTTTATTTATGTGCAACAAAGATTTCTAGTAGTTATGATCTAAGATCTACATTAACGGTTTCTTTGGATAGTGATGGCTTTATTACAGATCATATATCTCCTTTACTATTGGCTTCTCAACATATTTCCTCTTCTTATGATTTAAGAAGTGTTTTGGAAGAAGCAGCCCAATATGTTAGTATCACTGATGCTCAACTGTATTATGAAACCGCTCAAAAGATAAGCAGTAGTTATGATTTAAGGTCTGTTCTTGAAGAAGCAATTTCACAAGATCGTTTCAGCTATGATCAACTTCCTTTCTTTTTAGAAGCAGCAAAAAAGATTACATCCTCATATGATTTATCATCAACTTTAGAAGAAGCTGCTCCATTAGTGGTTGCTTCAAAAAATGAAGATTATAAAAATAAATACATTGAAGTAGCTAAGAAAATATCTAGCACCTCTGAACGTAATGCAGTGTTGGGGGCACTTTTTGAATAATGAATTACCTTAAAGAACTAATCTATCTATTACTCGGAAGCAGTCTTTACCTTTACTTCTTTTATGCACCTCTTCCTGAAGTTACTGAATTTGTATATGCTCCTAGGAATATCATATTATTTATCACTTGCATTTTAGCAATGGTACTTAATAGTTGGAGTTTTGAATTTTGGATGAAGAAGAAAAGTATCTCTAGGCAAACAGCCTTTAGAGGGATAGGGTTATTTATTGTGGCTATCCCATATACTCTCTTTTGGAATTATCTGTTAAAGTCAGAATTAGAAAGTGAATTTGTATTTGACCTTACCATCAAAACAGGTATCTTATTGACTACCTATTCTGTGGCAATATTAATCATGGAATATGTCACCCTGGCTTACCAAGACTTTTCAGAACAGAAAGTTAAAGTGATTAAAGGGAAAAGGAAAGCTGCAGAATTAAGGTTAGAGGCATTGAAAAATCAGTTGAGCCCTCATTACCTATTCAATAGTCTTAATACAGTCGCTTATTTAGTTATTGATAATGCAGCACAAGCGGACAAATATATTCGTAGTATTGCCCAAACGTATCAATATGTAATGCGCTATGCTCATGAACAACTTATTTCACTTCACGATGAACTTGAGGTAGTTCATGCCTTCGCTTTCCAATTACATACTCGACATGGTCAAGGAATTAAGATTAACATTGATCCACAACTGATGAATCATAAAGGTTTTGTTCCTCCTTTGTCTATTCAAATGCTGGTTGAAAATGCGGTAAAACATAATGTTCTTTCTGATGATCATCCAGTAGAAATTAGTATCACATTAGACAAAAAGGATGACTCATTGATTATTCAAAATAATATAACAAGATCTCCGAATAAAAGAGGAGCCTCCACAAAGGTGGGTATTGAAAATATCCATGAGAGATACGCTCTGATGAGTAACAAGAAAATTGAAATTAAGAAAACAGCTGATTATTTTAATGTTCGACTTCCTCTATTAACTGCCTAGAATATGAACTATCTATGGAAAAATAAATCTACTGTTTACAGTATCTTTTATCCAATTATTGGAGGAAGTATTACTTATCTATTATTGCTTATGGCATTTAATAGAGTCAATGAGCTTTCTGAAAGTATCTTTAAAGCTGAATGGATTATCTGTATCTTTTTTGCCTATTTGTGGAATACATCTGTGGTTCTTTTATCTAAATATATCGGTAAAGAAATCAAGATACTATCAAATATATCTGAGCAGATATTTTACCACGTTCTAGGTGTAATCTTAGGTAGTAGTTTAGTATTAGCCATTATTATTTCAGCCTATTTTTACTATCTGATTGATTATTCAAACTTTAGTAGTTTTAGTACTGAAATGTATGTCTTTCAAGGGTTATTTCTTTTCCAAACTATATTGTATGAATGTACTTGGTGGGGAAACCGATTAATAGAGTTAAGAAACGAGGAATTTAGCAAACAAGAGATTCAACGTACTGAATTTATCTCTAAGGAGATGCGCCTATTTGCAGAAGATGCTAATCTTCCCTTGCTCTATGAAACCTTAGAAACAATTATTGGATTAGCCTATAAGGATCCAGATGAGGCAGAACTTTATGCTGAAAGACTTGCAAAAGTTTATCGTAATACGATACAAAGTAGAAAAGAGGAATTTATCTCTCTAAAAGAAGCCTTTTCCATTACAGAAGAAGTTGGCAAATTATTACAGCAATCAAGGTCAGGTGGTATGAAGACATCTTTTTCTTTAAACGATAAAGAAGCAGAACTTCTTTTCCCTCCTATTATTCTTCCTCGATTACTTGTGAGTATCGCAACAGATTATATCGCCACTCCCATCCAACCGTTAGAATTAAATTTCTATGTTGAAAATGATGCTCTCGTAGTGGTTGCACATAGTTGTAATGAAAAGATTGAAAATCCTGATAGTTTAACTGAAGTCATTAAATCGTTAGAAGAAACACTAAGAATTTATACTAAAACTCCAATTCAAAGAATAAAAAAGGGTAACCAATATTTAATTAAACTTCCTGCATTTGAAGCGGATCATGAAAGCTGGAAAAGTGACCCCAATGCAAGTGTTCAACCTGGTGACCAATCCCTTTTTAAATCCATCTAATCTATGAAAGCATTAATTATTGAAGACGAAAAACCTGCACAAGGAAAACTACTAAGGCAACTCAACAAAACTCCTTATGATATCGAAGTAGTAAAATATATTGATAATGTAAGTTCTTCTGTAAAATGGCTATCTCAACATCAAAGCGATATTGATTTAATTTTTATGGATATCCACCTGACTGATGGTATTGCATTTGACATTCTTAAGGAAGTACAAGTGGTGAAACCCATCATTTTTACTACAGCCTATGATGAGTATGCATTAGATGCGTTCAAGGCCAATAGTATCGACTATTTACTAAAGCCCGTAGATTTTGAAGCATTGACTAAAGCGATTCAAAAACTTGAGGTGCTTCAAATGCAAAATATTTCTGAGACTAAATCTCAATTGGATAATTTATTAGAAAGTTATAATCAGAAATATAAAGAACGCTTTATGGTTCGTGTAGGTGATGCCATAAAAAGTATAACAGTTGACCAAATCATCGCTTTTGTAGCAGACGGAAGACATACATTTATTTATACTCAAGATAACAGAAGGTATGTTGTCGACTTTAAAATGGAAGAATTGACAGATATCTTAGATCCAGAAAAATTTTTCCGAACCAATAGAAGTTTTATTGTTCAAAAAGCACACATCAAAACAGTTGAAAAATATACAAATAGTCGCTTATTGCTTCATTTAGTCCTTGAACTTCCTAAAGAAGTCATTGTAGGTAGGGAAAAGGTTAAAGATTTTAAAAACTGGTTTGATAATTAACAACACTAGCTAAAAGGTTGGTGAACGGTATTACTTTTAGTAATTTATAAAAAGCATGTATACATACCATACATGCTTTTTGTGTATTACAGACGGTATAACCCCTTCATGAAAAATAAGAAGACTCAATCCAATAGATATATTGAGATAGCTCAAGTGTTTATAAAGTATGGTTTCCAAGCTTGGTTCACTAACTCTCACTTAAGTTATTTAGTATCAAATAAAATCATAGATAAAAATTCAGAAATCAATACTTCTCCACCTGAGGTTCGACTTAGAATGGCGTTGGAAGAACTTGGTCCTACATTTATCAAATTAGGGCAGATGTTAAGCAGCAGAGCAGACTTACTCCCCACACAATACATTACTGAATTAAAAAAACTTCAAGATGAAGTACATGAGGAGGAACAGTTAGATGTACATCAACTTCTTGAAGACGAATTCCACCAACCAGCAAACGAAATCTTTGATGAAATCGATGAGAAACCTCTTGGAATCGCATCAATTGCACAAACATATAGAGTAAAAAAAGGCGAGAAATACTATGTTATTAAAGTACGAAAACCTTCTGCTGATAGAACGGTTAATGAAGACCTCAAAATCATTCGAAACCTGATTCAAATTCTTAGTAGGTCCATTAAACAGGTGGCACAATTTGAACCTGTCCGCTTATTCGATGAGTTTGAACTATCTTTGAAAAATGAGTTGAACTATTCCATTGAAAAGCGTAATCAACTTTTATTTCTGAAATATTTCAAAAAATCTGATACCACTACTGCTCCTAGAATTCTTGAGGAGTATTCTACTTCTAAAATCCTCTGTATGGAATTTTCTGAGGGAGTTAAATTCAATGATTTTCTCAAAAATGCTACCGAAAAGGATAGGATTAAAGTAAGTAAAAATCTTGTTTCATCTTACTTTCAACAAATCATTGAGTTTGGTTTCTTTCATGCAGATGCTCATGCCGGAAATCTATTTGTTACAGATGACCTCAAACTTTCATTTATAGACTTTGGTGCTGTAGGAAGACTATTAAAAAAGGATACTGTTTTAATAGGAGATTTCCTTGAGGCCTTCCTCGCACAGGAAACAGAAAGAGTTATCAATGCTATTCAGAGAATTTCTATATCCAACGAGATAACAAGGGAAAATAGAAAAAATTTAGAGTATCAAATCAACGAGATCTTTACCTACATGGATCAAGGTGTTGATGATATTCCTTGGATAGAAGTTGTCGATAAGTTAACGAAGTTACTGTTTACTTATAAGATCACATTACCCAATTATTTTGTCACTCTAGGTAAGTCTTTGGCTTTGACATTAGGTACTGCTTTGGAAATTAACCCTAAAATGAATCTCCTTGATGAAATCAAACCTTACATCATCAAATATCAACTCAATTTCTTCTCTTTAGAAAATCAGAAAAAGCTATTAATGGATTTTTTCTTTTGGTTGAGAGACATCAAAACGATTCCTAAAGATATTAAGGATTTACTCAAGATGGCCAAAAAGGGGAAAATAGATATCAATATCAGTTTAGATGATGCTGTTCCACTTCTCAATACTATCAGAAATGGAATAAACAAATTGACTATCGGTATTATCATCGGTTGTATACTGATTGCATCCTCTACGATCGCCTCAGGAGATGGAAACTCATTGATTCAGAAGTTTGCCTTGTTTGGATATCTCTTGGCTGGTGGCTTAGGTCTTATCTTAGCTATAGATATTTTAAGAGATCTTTTTAAAAGAGATAGTAAGTAAAGTTTTTGCATCAAAAAAGCCTAGGTTACTCCTCCTAGGCTTTTTTGTAATCATTTTAATATTGGATACTAAACAGTATTGAAAAGTTTAAATACCATTTCTTTGTTTTGCTTACTAACCGGTACTTCATAATGCTCATCCAATGTCACAGCATTATTTGAAAAACCTGTGATACATTTTTTGTTCACTACAAAACTTCTGTGAACCCTTATAAATTGATCTTGTGGCAACTTTTCTATTATCTTTTTCAATACAATTGCATACATAAACTTCTCCGTTTTTGTATGAAAATAAGTATAGTTACTCTGTGCTTCTAGATAAATAATATCTTCCACCATAACCTTTTGAAACGCATTGTCTTTTTTCAGAAATAAGTATTCCTGAACAGCCTCTTCATTCGGCTCACTATCTTCCTCTAAAGTCTGTTGATTAAAATTTGATAGTGCAAGATCAATCGACATGCTAATTTCTCTATCATTGAATGGTTTTAATAGATACGCACTAGGACACACAACTTTGGCTTGTTCAAAAGTCACTTGATCGGCATGTGAGGTTAAGAACAAGAAAGGCAACTTTAATTTTTCATTGACCTTTTTGGCTAAATCTATTCCAGATTTATCTCCTTTTAAGGTAATGTCAATAATTAAAAAGTCGATTTTAGTAGTAAGTAGAACCTTGATAGCTTCATCGAAACTATCAGCAGTGTGGGTTTTGTATTTCCCTGATTTCTGTAGTCTAATTTGTAGGTCTTGAGCTAGTAAAATCTCATCTTCTACAATTAAAATATTTATCTGATGCATGTTATTAAGTAAGAGGAACTAACAAAATACATGTTGTCCCGTTATCTGTTTGATATGTTAATGTACCATCTAGTTGTTTTACTAAAGAGTTGACTAAGTTTAACCCAAAAGATGTACTTGTTGATGTAGTGTTTTCCATCCCTACACCATTATCTATAACTTTTAAGACTAGTTGATCTTCCTCCTCTTGAAGAGAAATCAAAAGTCTTGGATTTTCTATCCCATCAAATGCGTACTTCATTGCATTTGTTACTAATTCATTGATCACCAACCCAAGTGGAATTGCTCTATCAATATGAATTGCGATTCTACCTATTTCAAATTTTGTCTCTACCTCATTATTAAAGCTATACATCAAATTCAAGACTAATTCTTTAATGTAAGAATCAATTTCGATCTCAGTATGAACATCTTTTTGATATAGTTTTTGATGAATAAGAGACATTGCCTCTACCCTAAATCTTCCTGAATCAATAGCCTTAACTGCTGGGTGATCACCTAACTGACTACTCTGAAGGTTAAGAAGGCTGGAGATCATCTGAAGGTTATTTTTTACTCTATGATTTAATTCTTTAAGTAAAAGTGCCTTCTCTTCTTCTCTTAGAGCAATCTGTTCTTTTTGATGTAGTAGTAGAACGTTTGTTTTCTTTCTTTTCTGTGCTGTGATGTAGATGATAATCACTAGAATGAAAAATAGAAGCGCAAGACTAAAAGAAAAAATGGAAAAATAAGTTCTAAAAGTTGCTTTTTGATCTAATAGCTCCATCTCAAGAGCTACTTTATCCATTTCATAATTATGCTTCGCTCGTTCTATTTTCTGTATTGATTCCTTGTTTAATAAGCTGTCTTTGTATGTGACAAACTCCTTCTCATAAAGTAATGCTTTTTTGTAGTCACCCTCCTCCTCATAAAATATGGAAAGAGCTTCTGTTATATCTCTAATTTGTTCCTTTAATTGTTGTTCCGTCGCAGATTTATAAGCACTTTTTAAAAGTTTCTCTGCATACTCTTTTTTACCTGATTTTGCTTCAATTACAGCAAGGTCGGTAAGGTAAAAGCAAATGGAATACGCATCATTAAAAGGTGTCAGTAGATCTATAGCTTTAGTAAGGTTCACCTTCGCTTCTTTATATTGAAATTGTGATTTCTGAACCATACCCAGGTTACCAATAATATAACCTTCTATTAAATCGTATTCTGTTTTGTTAGTTATTTCGTTTTTGTATTTTTTATGTTCGTCTTTTGCCAATTGAAAATACTTTTGAGCACTATCTAACTGATTATTTAATCGATAAACCTCCCCTAAATTTAAATCCGTCTTAATAAGTAAAAGCCATTCTTCTTCTTTCAAAAAATATGGCTTCGTTTTTTTTATATATTTAATCGACTCATCGTATTCTTGATTAATGGCATAACTCGTTCCCAATTCACCATAAATCATATTTATCAATGATTCGTTTTTCTGTTGATTAGCAATTGAAAGAATCTCAAAGTTTTGTTGAATTGCTTCATCAAACTCTCCTAAAACCCTTAAAATACTTGCTTTTTCCTGTAGTAAAGACAGTTTCCAATTGATATCATCAATATTTTCAATCAATGAATCCAAAAGTTGAATCCCCTTTCTATTGTTCAGTTCAACTGCTCTTTTTTGAATCTTGCTATACTCTAAACTATCATTCGTACTTAAAGAATATAAGGGACCAATAAATACGAATGATAGTAAGAAACATAGTAATAAATGTTTTGTCATATTCTACTAACTAGTTCCTGATGTGATTTTTCCAAATGGATCAATGATACAGTAATACTTTTTGTTATCCACTTTGATAGAAAAGACCGCATAATAAGAGAATAATAAAGGCTTATCAGTAGATGCAAGCTTCATTGTTGATGCAGTTACTTTACCATCATTGTCCGATTTCACATAATAACATCCATTTGGTGCTACAACATGATCATTAGCTTTGTTGAAATACTTTGCCCAAGCGATTTCGTCAAAGATGTCTGCTTTTCTTTTAGTCATGTTTTGAATTTGTAAAAACAATAACTCCGCTTTTAGTTTCGTTTTTGCTTTTTTGTCAAATTCTACGGTAAAAGTTTCACCCGATTGGATCTCGAAGATTCCAGATAGATCTGTTTTTACAAACTGATCAATTACAATAGGTTCAACAGGAGTTCCTGGCTGCTTATACATGTCTGTCAAATACTCATTGATATTCTTAACATGTAACGACAATTTGATCTCTTTAGCTACTAGAGATCCATTTTCTAAACTAGTTTTTTCAGACATAGGAATTAGATGTCAGTTTTTAAAGGTTTTAAAAAAATTTAGAGTTAAATCTGTCCATTTTTTAGCTGAAAAACAATCTTTTATCCATTTACTAAAAAAATAATACCATTCACTCAATTCGGATTTCGGTGTAAGAAATTTGTTACTTACTTGCCTTCGCAACAAAACGCAAAGCAATGTGTAATAGAATAAATATCAACGCTTTCTTTAATGACTCTCTTCCAAATCTAGACCAACCTATTACTTCTAATGCAGGTGATGTTATTATTAGTGGTAATTGTATAGAAAGTGAGTTCAAATACACAACTGTTCCTCAAGGATTAGAAATTTGGTTATTATCCAATACTAATATGAGTGTTACAGATGCTTTAATTGACAAATTAAAAAAACAAGAAGATATAAAGCACTTGGGTTATAAAAGAGACGATCACTTTTACCCGTATTTGCCAATAATTTATCAATCAGGAGAAACTATCCCTGACCTCGTACTTAAAGCATTTCCCAAGGGAATTATAAACCAGGTAGGTTGTGCACATATTGAGGGAGTATATAAAGATTTACCCCTCTCTCAATTGTGGTTCCACCTACGCTCGTATAAAAAGAAATCTCAAAATATTAGGTGCTTTTGGACTGCCAACTTTATGACTGATTCTATTCATTACCCCGAATTAATTGTTAACTAAAATTTTAACTAATACTTAATAGCAAACTTTTAATACAAAATCGATCCCGATTTACTAACTAAAAAGAACCCTTCAACTGATGGGTTCTTTTTTTTTATTTTTTTTAATCAACAGGTAGGGTAATGTTAAATACGTTTGTATAATAAATGTAACAAAGCAAACAAGATATTTTAATTCTACTTATACAATTTATTTAACGCGACATATTATCATTAACAGACAAATTTTTATTAACCCTAGATCAGATAACCCACACAATATTTACTTATTACGGTTTAAATTACTAGCTCAATTAACATCTTATGATAGTATAAGGTATAGTAAGGTCATTCCAAATTGGAATGGCCTTTTGTATTTTCAATAAGTGAATGAATATTTCTACAATAATAATTTATTTGTAAATTTGTGTTCAATTTATGCCATAATTATGAAACCACTCATCAAATTACTTTCAGCTGCAGCACCTAATGTTGTTGTGAATATTGCGTATAAGAAAATATTAAAACCTCAAGTTTTCAAACTTAGGCCACATGAGGTAGAAATTATTCAACAAGCAGAAGAAAAAAGTATCACTTATAAAGGCTTTGAAGTAAAAACTTATAAATGGGGTTCTGGAAAAGATAAATTACTAATGGTGCATGGCTGGGAAGGTCAAGCTGGTAATTTCTCTGATTTAATTCAGATGCTAAAAGACTATGATGTCACCATTTATTCTTTTGATGCTCCATCTCACGGCTACAGTTCTCAAGGTCCAACAACCATGTTTGAGTTTAGTGACCTTGTGAAATATATGTTAGAAACATACGACATCAAGAAAGTTATTAGCCACTCTTTTGGTAGTGTTGGTACTACTCATTGTCTTGCGAATTATCCTTTTATAATGGATAAATATGTGATGATGACCACACCTGATCGATTTATGGAAAGAATTGATGATGTTGCAGAAATGGTAGGCATGACAAATAAGGTAAAACATAGACTTTTAAATCGTCTTGAAACTGAATTTAATGTTGCTGCCAATGAACAAAATGTATCTGATTTTATTCAGAAAACGAATATTAAAGAAGGGATGATCTTCCAGGATATAAATGATAAAATTGTACGTTTAAGTCAATCGGAATCAGTGGCAAAAGCATGGGGTAAAAACTGCCAATTAATTAAGATTGAAGGAACTGGCCACTTTAGAATTCTAAGGACAGAAACTGTATTACAACAAGTCATCGATTTTCTAGACTTCGACAAAAATTAATCGATAAAGCTTCTTCTTTCCACACAATAAATAATAGTGTTTTTCGTGAATTAAGTATAGTTTTATGATTGATAAATCAAACTATAAATTAAATAAACACATACACTATTACCATGAAGAAATTAGTATTAGCCATCAATGTATTCTTTATTACATTGACGGCTTTTTCTCAAAACCCATTATGGTTACGCTACCCTTCCATCTCTCCTGATGGAACAAAGATCGCCTTTCAATACCAAGGTGATATCTATGTAGTACCAACCGATGGAGGAACAGCCCAACCCATTACCTCTCATGTTGCTCAAGAAACTTCACCAAGTTGGAGTCCTGATAGTAAACAAATTGCCTTTGCTTCTGACAGACATGGTAATTTTGATTTATTTATCACCAGTGCACAAGGCGGGCCAGCTAAAAGGTTAACGTATAACTCGGAAAAAGAAATACCTTCCTCTTTTACTCCTGATGGGAAAAATATTCTCTTTTCTGCCCAAATTCTTGATACAAAGGAAAGTGCACAGTTCCCCTATGCTCGACTTCCTGAATTATATAGTGTTAGTATTAATGGAGGTAGACCAAAACAAGTACTGACTGTTTCTGCTGTTCACGCTGCATACAACCAAGAACAGTCTATACTTTTATATCAAGATATCAAAGGGTATGAGGATAATTGGAGAAAACATCATACTAGTGCTGTAACAAGAGATATTTGGATTTATGATACCACCTCAAAAAAGCATAAGCAAGTATCATCTTTTAAAGGAGAAGATCAATATCCTGTCTTCTATAATCAAGATAAAAGTATCGCTTATGTCAGTGAAGAAACAGGCACACTCAATGTTTGGTCTATGAGTGTCGATGGTACTGAGAAAAAACAACTTACTACCTTTGAAAAACACCCTGTACGGTTCTTGACCGCTTCAAATAATGATACATTCTGTTTTGGTTGGGATGGCGAAATTTATTCAATGACTAAAGATAGCTCACCAAGAAAAGTTGACATCTCTATTATAAATGACCAAAGACAGAACAATGTTACGTTTGAACAGAAATCTAGTGGTGGACATGGTATTTCAGTCTCTCCTAATGGAAAAGAAATCGCATTTATCTTAAGAGGAGATGTTTTTGTTACTTCCACAGATTATTCTACCACAGTTCAAATTACTAATACTCCGGAACAAGAAAGGAGTGTGAGCTTCTCTCCTGATGGAAGATCTTTAGTTTATGCAGGTGAGAGAGACGGAAGTTGGAACTTATACACTGCAAAACTTTCGAACGAAGAAGAAAATTACTTTATCAATGCCACTGCTATCAAGGAAGAAGTATTAACCAATCAACCTCAAGAAGAATTTCAACCCAAATGGTCTCCAAAGGGTGATGAAGTAGCATACTTAGAGGAACGAACAACGGTGAAAGTAATTAATATTGAATCGAAAGCTAGTAGAACAGTTCTAGATGGAAAATTCAATTACTCTTATTCTGATGGCGATCAATCTTTTGACTGGTCACCTGATGGAAAATGGATTGCCGTCCAATACTCTCCTAATGTTTGGACATCTACAGATATTGGATTAGTAGATGCTTCAGGAGAAAAAGAGGTCATCAACTTAACACAAAGTGGGTACAATTCTGCAAACCCAAGGTTTGCAATGGAAGGTAAAGTTATTCTTTTTGCAAATGATAAATATGGTTTTAGATCACATGGTAGCTGGGGGTCTGAAGATGATGTATATGCTCTTTTCTTAACTAAAGATGCTTATGATGAGTTTCAACTTTCAGAAGAAGAATATACTTTGATGACGGAGGCTAAGGAAGAAAAAGAAAAGAAAGAGCAAGAAGAAAAAGAGGATAAAAAATCAAAGAAAAAGAACAAAGACTCAGATACAGAAAAAGAAGAAACCCTTTCAATTGATTTTGAAAATCTAAACGATCGTATTCAACGTTTAACTATAAACTCCTCTTTCCTATCTGACTATTTGATTACCAAAGATGGAGGTAAACTATACTATATGAGTCGTTTTGAAGGTGGGTTTGATCTTTGGATGAAAGATATCCGAAAGCAGGAAACAAAATTAATACTTAAGCTTAATGGTGGAGGTGGAAACCTTCAGTTTGATGAAGAACAAAAAAACATCTTCTTTGAAACAGGCGGTCAGTTTGCAAAAATGGATATCGCCTCTGACACAAAGAAAAATATATCATATAAGGCTGAATATTATTTAGATAAAGCTGCAGAGAGAGAATATCTTTTTGAACATGTATGGAGACAAGTAGAAAAGAAATTTTATGACCCTGAATTACATGGTGTAGATTGGGAATTCTACAAGGCTGAATACTCGAAGTTTTTACCTTATATCACAAATAATTATGCTTTTTCAGAAATGTTAAGTGAGATGCTTGGTGAATTAAATGCATCACATACAGGTTGTAGATATTATTCGAGTTCTAAAAATGCAGATCATACAGCTACGCTAGGTGTTTTCTATGATCCTGAATACTCAGAAGATGGTTTAAAAATCACAGAAATTATTGAACAATCTCCTCTAACTCTTATTGAAGATGAGATACGAGAAGGCATGATCATACAATCCATTGATGGTCAAAAAATAGTTGCAGGAAACGACTACTATAGTCTATTAAATCATAAAGCAGGAAAAAATACTAAATTGGAAATCTATGACCCGTCAGAAAGTAAAAGCAAAACGGTTGTAGTGAAACCAATTTCAAAATGGGCGGAAAATGATTTGTTATACAAACGATGGGTAAAAGCTAGAGAAAAAGAAACTTCTGAATCATCTAATGGTAAGATTGGCTATGTTCATGTGAGAGGAATGGACAGTCATAGTTTTAGAACAGTTTACTCTGAAGCTTTAGGAAAGAATTACACTAAAGAATCTCTAATTGTTGATACAAGATTCAACGGTGGAGGTTGGTTACATGATGATTTGGCTACTTTCTTAAGTGGAAATGTGTATTGTACTTTCGCTCCAAGAGGTCAGAAGTTTGGTACAGAACCAATGAATAAATGGTCGAAACCATCAGCAGTATTATGTTCTGAAGGAAATTACTCTGATGCTCATGCCTTCCCTTATGCCTACAAGACATTGAAAATAGGTAAGTTGATTGGTATGCCTGTTCCGGGTACTATGACTGCAGTTTGGTGGGAACGCTTACAAGATCCTTCTTTAGTTTTTGGTATTCCACAAGTTGGTGTTCAAGATATGAATGGAAAGTATCTTGAGAATCAACAAATAGAGCCTGATTTTAAGGTACAACAAGATAAAGATATAGTTGTTGAAGGTGTTGATCAGCAATTAAGAAAAGCAGTTGAGGTTTTACAGAATAAATAATTAAATCTCAATCTAAAATGAAAACAAGAAGCCTAGGAAAATATTCTAGGCTTCTTGTTTTCATTTTTTATACAACAAAGCGATAAACAACTCCGGTCATTAGAAATTTGCTATAATCTGAGACACCGTATTCTCCACGAATCCAAATTCTTTTATTTAACTGAAACTGCCCTCCAAATTGAAAAGTCCATTTCTTTAATAGGTCTTTTTTAATATGATAATCTACTGTACTATTTAATACAGATCCACTACCTACTTCAGTCCCTAACTCATCATTAATCACCTTAGCAATTCCTTGAACTACTAATTGCTGACCAGAACTTAATCCATCGTACCAATCTTTTAGTTGCTGATCAACTCCCGGTAAAGCATCATTTATTGTTATACTACCTGCATTACCATTGTGATTTGTAAAATTTCGTCCCATGATCCCAGCGTAAAAAGTTACAAAACGATCTTTCTTAAGGTTAAACTTTTTACCAAAGCGGAAAGAGGTAACATATATACCAATATCTTCTTTTAATAAATCTGTCCGTGTAGCATTGTAATTACCATCAATAGAAATAAAGTAGTCTTTATATCCATAATTAAAGGTTGCCCCTGCCCCATAAGCAATTGCATCAAAAACTACAGTTGATCCGAAATAAGGGAATTTACCATCACCAAAATCAGGTTGTAAACCTACTTCAGTACTCCCTTTTACTTGGGAAAACATTCCATAGACATTCAAAAAAGGTAATGCAAATAAGTCTGCTCGTAAGTTTAATGAGTTAGATGTGGCTTTTACTTTATCAAAACCTAAAGTCTTTTCATTTAGGTATTTTGATAGATCTGTTCCATTAATACCCATTCCGAATTCTGAAATTCCGAGGTATATTTCGTTATATACATAAGATACATTTACCCCTGCAGAATAAGGGAAATCTATTCCCATATCCTGGACCTGTTGTCCAAAAATTGGGAATATATACGGGTATTTTTTCTTCTCATTTTCTGTTTCAGTAATTTCTTGTGCTAATGTAGTATTGAGAAAAAATAGTAAAATAAAAGACGATAAAAGGTATTTCATCAGGAATGTTGATAATAATAAACTAATAGTAAGTCAATATTAGTTCTATATTAAACAAGTAACAAACCATGAAACATATTATTGTTTATCATCAAACATATAAACCTATGATAACCAAATATGTAAAAACTATAAAACTGATGTTAGATAATGATTCATTAACATCAGTTAGAGTCTATTAGTATAATACTATTTTATTTAAGATTTTATTTGTAATCGAATACTACAAAGAAAGAAACTGCCAAGTTTCTACTATACGTCTACTTCTATACAATCCTATCTACCTTTTTATAATTTATTACAACCTTTAATTGAAGAATTATTTTCAATCAAGGACTGTTACATATATGCATACTTAAAGCAGAAAGAACAACTAATAAAGATCATACATAGAAGTTTGATATTTTTGATACAAACTTTACCCGTTTGGCCTGTTCTTTTTTTGAACAGGCCTTTTTATTATTCTACAATTATTTTCTCAGTGGTTGTTTCTCTTCCTCCTTTAACTTCTACAATTAACATCCCTGTACCATAATTCATGGGTATACTTGTAAAATTGGAAGAGATAAATTTATGGAAATAAGTTTTACCAACAGCATCATAAATACTAACCTCAAATTCATCATAATTAGTCACAATATTTAGATCTTCTTGATAAGCAACTGGATTTGGATAAACAGTTACTTCAGAAGTGGCTTCACTCATTTTAATACCTACAGGGCCAAATATTTCAGACTGTTGATCAAGGTCTATCTGATTTAATCTATAATATACTACACCTTGAACAGATGGGACATTTTCATCTAAGAATGAATACTTTAATGTAGTATTAGAATTTCCAGCTGCTTCTACACTACCTATCATATCCCAATTTCTATTATCAGTAGAGCGTTGAATATCAAAGTGACTTGAGTTCTGTTCTGATGCCGTTGCCCACTCCAAGACAACATTTTTACCTTGTTTTGTTCCAGTAAAAGAAATTAGTTCAACAGGAAGGTCATCATCAGAATAACAACCTACTGGAGGGCTCATATAACTTTTACCATTGATAATAATGTTTAGGCCATCAGATGCTATACAAAGTGCATCATCTCCATGTGTTATAATTTCTACATCATGTAAATTGGAGGTACCTGAAAACGAAATACTACTGCCTGCATGTATTTCGATATAACACCATTGCATAGTAATCCCTGCAATATTTAAGACACTATTATTAGTGACCAAAATTCTTTCACTAGTCATAGAACCTGTAATGGTAGTATCCTTGTCTACAACTATAGAAAAATCGTCTTGAACTTTAGCTCTAAAATTTGATACTTCTGATTCTTGTTGGTTGGTCGCACAACCTGAAAGTATTGCAAGGAATACTAAAAATGTTAGTAGTTTTTTCATCTAGTAGAATATATAGTTATTAAAATCCTACTATTTAAACGTAGTTAAAATATAGTCACATCGTTGCATTAACTATTATAAAAGAATAAATAATTTCATTATATAAAAGATGTTATAAATATAGTTTTATATTCAACTACTATAGAAAATAAAAAACAAAAAGAGCCAAGATTTAAACTTCTTGGCTCTCTTAATTATATTAATTCTTGACTATTCGTTGATGTAGGATAATGCAGTTTCAAAATCATATTCCATAACGCTTTCCCTCGCTTTGGTCAACTTCTCTTTGTCTGTTGTATCATTAATGATTTCTAATAATCCATTAATTACTTCACTTGCATCGGGATCTCCTTCGATCAAAAGCTGCTTTAAATTTTCTACCTTATCTAAATGATTTTCTAAAGAAACATCCTCTGCAGATACTACATCTTTTACTGATGGTTCTGACTTTTGATTTCTTCCTAACTCAAAATTTCGAATAGTTTCTAATATTTTCGATAGTTCAATTAATACAGTATTCAGCCCCTCTTCATCTAAATTATTATAGTATTTGAGACTACTTTCTAATATTTCTGCAGCCTTAGCAAGTTCGACGATTCCTAAATTAGCAGCAACACCTTTAATCGTATGTGCTTCTTTTTGGAGTTCAGCTAAGTTCTTATCTGCGGAAAGTTCCATCAAGTGTACAATAGAATCGGACTGTTTGACATAGAACTTATGAAGGACTTCTAAAAATAATGATTCGTTTCCTCCACATCGTTTTATCGCCATTTCAGTATCTATACCTTCAATTTTAATTCCTGATGTTTCATTTTCAGGCTCCTCAACACCTTTAAGTCGTTTAACAAATACATTTTGTTCAGGGGCATAGTTACCTTCTGCTGTAATCCATTTCCCTAGTGTAGAATACAATTGTCTATTATCTATTGGTTTTGAGATGTGGTCAGACATTCCTGCTTCCCTTGCTCTATCTTTATCTTGCGACATTGCATTTGCTGTCATAGCAATAATTGGCAAGTTTTTGAAATGTTCGATTTCTCTCAGCTTTTCTGTAGCAGTATAGCCATCCATCACAGGCATTTGTATATCCATAAGCACACCTTCATAAGGGTGCCCCTCATTAAAGGCTTCCGTTAATTTATCAATACCTTCTTGTCCGTTGTTTACTATATCAATAAATACGTCATGCTTTGCTAAAGTTTCGGCTGCGATGAGTTGGTTAATTTCATTGTCTTCTACCAATAAAATTTTTGCTCCTTTCACATGATCTGGAAATACCTGAGACTTATTATATTCTGAATTAGCCGCAAAGCCAAATCTAGATAATAAGGTATCTAGCAGCTCTTGCTCAGCGATAGGTTTAACTACAATACCTGATATACTTTCTTCATCGATTTGATCAATCAACTCTTGCTTATCATGTGCTGTCACCATTAAAATATCAGTAGTAGCATGAATTTTTGACAATTCACGAATTCTTCTCGTCGTCTCAATTCCATCCATTCCAGGCATTTTCCAGTCCATAAGAATGAAATCAAAAGTAGTTTCAGAGTTTTGAATAAGTTCCAAAGCCTCTTCTCCACTCTTAACTATATTTACCTTACAACCAAAGTTGAGTAGGTACTTATTGAGAATTAAACAAGACTCATCATTGTCATCTACAACGAGTACGGTAGATCCAATTAAACTTCTTACTTTATAAGGTTGTTTTCCGGCTATAGAGTTTTCATCTACCGCCTCTACTTTTACTGTAAACCAAAAAGTAGAACCAATATTCACTTCTGATTTGACTCCAATTTCACCACCCATTAAAGAAGTTAGTTTCTTTGAGATCGCAAGCCCTAAACCTGTACCACCAAATTTTCTAGTTGTAGAGGCATCAGCTTGGTTGAATTCTTTAAATAACCTTCCTTGTTGTTCTTCTGAAAGTCCAATACCAGTATCAATTACTTCAACCATTAACCTGGTATCCCCTTGAGTTTCATCTAAACCAATTTTGAGTGTTACACTTCCTTCATTGGTAAATTTCACAGCATTGTTCATCAAATTAAGGATAATCTGACTTAAACGTAAAGGGTCACCTTTTAATAATTTTGGAATATTTGAGGCAACATCCAGCTTTAAAGTGATGTTTTTATCATTGGCTCTAAAGCTGACCACATTATAAATATTCTCTAAAACATCATCCTTTAAATTGAAGTAAATATCTTCAATTTCTACTTTGCCTGCTTCAATTTTTGAGAAGTCCAATACATCGTTTACGATACCCAATAATGATTGAGAAGACAATTGAATTTTCTTTAAAAAACCTTTTTGACGTTCATCTAATTGTGTATCTAATACTAAATTCGTAAGACCCATGATGGCATTCATAGGTGTTCGAATTTCATGTGACATATTAGCTAAGAACATTGATTTTGCCGATGCCGCTTCTTCTGCAATTTCTTTAGCTGACCTTAATTGTTCTTCTGCTCTTCTTCGTTCTGAAATATCAATGATAATATCTGCCAAATATACAGGATCACCTTTATCATTCTTTACAAGGAAATAATTCTCATATGTAGATAAGCGACGATTCTTTGCAGTCAACATTTCTAGTTCACCTGACCAAGCACCTGTCTCAAAAACAGATGGAAGCATCTCCTCATCGAGCCTCTTTTGTGATTCTGGAGTATAATATCCTTGGACTGTTTTCTTGTAAACAGCATCCAATTCATCTTCATCTAATAGTTTCTGAAGTGCTTCATTGACATAAACAATACTTTGGTCTCTCATATCAGCCATTCCTAATCCATTCGATGAGGAATCCGCAAATCGTCTAAAAATACCAAGTTCTCTTGTTCTATCTTCTACTTTCTTATCTAAGTTCGCATTGAGTTCTTCAACTTCATTGAGTTTCTCATTGAGTGTAATATTCTTAGCTGAAAGTCTTTTGTGTAATCGTCTGTTATTAATAAAGACCAAATACCAACCTATTAATGCGGCAATAATGGATATAGCAACACCTGCTAAGTCGATATAAATACGTCTTGCTTTCTTATCAAAGATGTCATTAATTCTATCACCTAATTTAATGGAGAAGTCCTCCATTGCATCGGCGTATACCACTTTGCTTTCTAAATACTCTTTGGAAGACAATAACGACATCGCCTCTTCTTTCATTCCTTCATTTACTAACTGGAATACCTTCGCTTCTATATTTATCAGCTTTTGGTTAGCTTGTTCTGTTTGCTTCAGAAGTTGTTCAAACTCACCATTTTTATCCATTCTGAGTGCTTTTACTAAAGCATTATTCAAAATAGCTTCATATTTACGGTATTTCTTCTCCCATTTTTTATCAGCAGTTAAGGCTGCAATTTTTGTTGATGTCGTCAATACTTCATCACAAAAGATAATATCCTTCTGAAGTTTTGATACCTCCCAAATGATATTACTTTCTTTCTGAGAATCTCTGTAAGCTTTATAAAGCTCCCACCCAAAAAATGAAAAAGCAATTACAGTTAAGGCGGATGCTAAAAGAAAAAACCTTGTTTCTCTCCCGTTAGTTAATTTTTTGTCTTCCATGTTATTATTAAAAATTAGCGTGCATCACCATAACGGCTATCTACGTAGGC
The DNA here is from genome assembly GCF_012641475.1 of Flammeovirga agarivorans. Classification (NCBI taxonomy): domain Bacteria; kingdom Pseudomonadati; phylum Bacteroidota; class Cytophagia; order Cytophagales; family Flammeovirgaceae; genus Flammeovirga; species Flammeovirga agarivorans. The sequence goes on from NZ_JABAIL010000003.1 coordinate 1,020,691, forward strand.
TAACATTTCGCTTGGTTTTAAAGATTGGCTAGAGTTTCCCATTCTTACATAAAAAGCTTCATCACCATCTCTTGTCATAAATACAGGTCTGGCAGATGGGTCACATTTAACAACCATCACCTGCTCTCCTTTTAGCATCACAACAGAGGTGTGGATAAACTGTGCAAGGTCAGCTCCAACGTATTGTTTGACTAAATTATGCCAATGCAACATTAATTTATCCTCATTTTTAAAAGCATCTGGCTTAAGTCCTATTGGTTCTCCATCATCATTTACACCAATAAATAGTGTTCCGCCATGACCATTTAAGAAGGCTGCAATACTTTTTAAACATTGATTTTCAATTCGAGGCTCATGCTTTTTTGTATATAGGTTAAATCTTAAAGTAGACTTAAATTCTACATTTTCACTCTCTCCTTTGGCAATTAAATCTAAAAGTTCTTGTTCTTTTGAACCTTCTTCATGTTCACCGCCATTTAGTGTTAATTGAGCGATTTGTTCTTTTAATTGCTTTTGATGAACAGACATCTCTATTCTAGGCTTGATGCGAGATTTGACAATATCTGGATCAAATGGTTTTGTGATATAATCTGAGGCACCCAATGAAAAACCTTTCTTCTCATCTTCCGGGTCCACTTTTGATGTTAAGAAAATAACACTGATATGTGATAATTCTGGATCAGCCTTTAATTGTTCAAGCACTTCATAGCCATCCATTTCTGGCATTACAATATCTAATAAAATAAGATCTGGTTGTGGTGAGGACTTTGCTAAATCTAAAGCTCTTTTACCATTTAATGCTACTTTAATTTTATATTCATCACCTAGAAGTCCTCTTAGAATATCAATATTTTCAGGGGCGTCATCTACAATTAGGATACAATTTTTTTTGTCTGTCATAGTTTTTGAAAAAAATCTGTGTGTCGTGATTTTAAAAGTAACAGTATTTGTAATTATTTGAAAATTTATATCCTAAAAATATATTCTAATGTAGTATTAGTTGTCATTTTCAATGAAAGCAAAAAAAGCCTTCCAAGGTTTTCTTGAAAGGCTTTTCGATTATTCTAAAATAACATTATTCGATTTTGGATATTTCACTGCATATCGAACTATTAGTTCTTTCACCTCGTTAGGCTTCAATTTAATTTTCCAACTGAGTTTACCTGTATCTGTTTCCTGAACTGCATTAGATATATCGATCAATTCAACTTGAATTTCCTTCTTCTGAGAAACAGGTATCTGATCAAAAATAGACGCTTCTATTTCATAATTTTTATTATTCCTAACTGTAATCTTGTAGGCAATAGTCTCTCTCTTATTAGATCCTATAGCTTTCGATTCTTCATACTCACTTAGCTTTTCTCTTTTTATGGAAATATTATTGTCCACACCGAAAGAAATATCTAGAGTATCCGTAAGATTATCTGTTTTAATCCTTGTTTTCCCTACATAAGCATTGTCCATATAAATACTAGCTTGCCCAGAAATTAGATCGTATTTAGACCAATCTGTTAATTGCCCAACTAGATATACATGTTCTGATAACTTCGGTACTGCTTGGTAGGTAAATGATGCTGGGACTTCTTTTTGTTTATACATCAATGTTTTTGAACGGTAATCTGATTGTATTGTGTGTTTATTAGCCAATACAAACTCAGATGCTGTCTCATTCTGGGCAGAGATCGTTTTGTATGCTCCATTCCCATTTCCTTTCGTATTGACAATGACTACACCGTTTGCTCCTCTAGAACCATATATTGCAGTAGATGATGCATCTTTTAATACCTCTAATGATTCTATTGAATTTTTATCAAGGTAGTCAATGTCATTTTTAACTTCTCCATCAACGATATACATTGGTTCCTGAGCACTTGTTGAATTTGTTCCTCTGATTCTAATACTCTTTTTTAATTCAGGTGCTGCTGCCATTGTTAATTCTTCAGTCGCCATATCATCGGCGGAACCACCCCAACCATCAGCATATCCCCAATCTCCTTTTTCTTCATATTTTGGAGTATAATTCACATAAAAAGGGTCCAAATAAGGCATAGTACCAGATACATGTTGTTTTGCCGTTGACAAGACCAAATGTACATCTTTCCAATCTACATCTGTTGTCTGAGTGATAATCGCTTTGTATGTAATACTCATTGGCTTATCTGCTCCATTATACCTTAAATCGTAAGAAGGATACCAACTAGCTCGCTTCACTCTGTAAGAAAACTTAAGATCCATATTACCACTTTGCTTGGCTTCATAACTTACCTTGATTACCCCTGAAACCTCATTATTGTTTGAAATATCTCTTAGTTGACGTTGAAGTTTTCCTAACTCTTCATTTTTCTTATTAATTGATCTCTTTTGTTTTAATTGTTGAAGAGATAACGTTTCCAATTGTTGACCATAATATGCATTATAGTTCTGAAAAGTCGTAGACGTGATGTCCTTACTAGATATTTCTTTATTAGATTTTAAAAAGTCCAATTTATCCTCTGTGATTTTTAATTTCACACGCTCTTCTTCTAATTGACTTTTTAATCCTTCAATTTTCTGTTGAATTGATTCAATTTGATCATTGGTTTCTACTTGAGATACATAATCTTTTTCAAATTGGACATTCAAAATCACAAAATCAGAATTACCCGTTACTCTAATACTTTCAGAATTAATATGAGAAGACAATCCTTTTAATAACAAATCGTGACGTCCTTTTTCATAATTGATCTTTATAGATCGATCAATTTGTGCACCGTTTGTGAAAACTGTGACTTGGTTAATAGTTGATGATTTGGATTGAGCAAAAATATTTTGAAATACAAATACTAAAGCTATGGATAATAGTACGGTTATTTTTTTCATAAACAAATAGTTAATCGTATGAAATTATCTGATGAATGATAACATGTTTTTTAGTAAGACATCCTATTATCTACAATAGCCGTACTAGATAAGATATTTTAACTTTTATTTCATCTTAACTTAATTTAGACTCACTTCATGTAAAGGCATAAAAAGTTTTGTATTTGAAATGCAACTTTGAACATTCATTATCAATCAGAAATAAAGTTATTACCCTTGTTTGGATCCAGATTTAATCAACTTCACTCGAACAAGATTTTCAAATAATAGAGTTTACAAAAAGATGTCTAAGGGAGAGAAAAACGATTTTCTAATATTATGAGATAAGAATACCCTCTTATAGATATCTAATGTATAAGAGGGTACCATATATATTATCTATCATAAAAAAAGAGCAATCTTCATAATATGAGTTCACTTTATGCAAATGGTAAAGAAGGCATGAACAAATATCGTTTTTATTGAAGATTACTCTAATCGCTGATAGTCACCAGTTACATTATTAAATCCAGCATTAAATAATACTATTATAAATTTCTCTTTATAAAAATGGGAATTAATTGAAATAGAAGACATCTATTTCAAAAGAGTATATAGATAGCAATATTTTCAGGTTATCGAGATATTTGTCACATATAAAAAACGTTACAAATATTTCAATAGTCACATTCTTTTATTTAATAATTCTCATTCATTCTGATGTAATTTTAAACATTTGATAAAGATTGAACAAACGAAAAGCCGTTTATTTTATAACATCTCACCCAAAGTATTAAAAATCAGTAATTTAATTTTTTAAAATATTTTTAAGTACACTGATTACCAACAAAATAAAACATTGTACACTAAGTTATGAGCAGTGACAAATAACTATAAAAATTAGGATTATTTAGTTCAACTTATTGATTTAATTTACAACAATCTTTTCTGTATGGGTATTGATACCATTAGAAACTCTTAGAAGATAAACCCCACTTGTTGAAACCTCAGGAACTTTATATACTCCAATATTATTAAGTTCAGTATTCTCTATAATTATTTCATGAGAAATCACTCTCCCTTGTTGATCATAAAAAACACCAACAACAGGATATTCTGTATTTGCCTCTTGAATTACTACTTTTAATTCATCTCCATTAGTTGATACTGTAGGGTATACATGACATGAGAAACCAAACTGATCGGCTACAAAAGAAACGATACCAAAATATTCTACTTTACCATCAAAATCATATTGAGCTAGTCTATAATAAGTACCAGATTTTCCTTCATCCAAGAATTCGTACTTCAACTGAGTATTGCTATTGCCGGCTGCTTCCACTCTACCTATCTTTTGCCAATCTCTTCTATTGTTTGAAGCTTCTACATCGAAATGAGATGCATTTAATTCAGAAGCTGTAGACCATAATAACAAATGTCCTGTATCTGTATTTTGGCCTTTAAAGTAAATTAATTCGACAGGTAAATCTGGAACACCATCGTCTACACCATTACAAACATCATTTGGAGCATCAGCATTACCACAACCACAACCACCCATTACTCCTATATAACCACAGTTATAAATCTTATCACTGTAAGAACACTCAAATAGTAAATTTCCTTCTACTAATATTTTCCCTCCATCTAAATTATTATGATCAAAATCTGGGTCAGATACATGATCTACATACTTACAATCGACATCAGAACCACACATATCAATCTCTATTCCAGGACCTAATTCTAAATCTCCTTTGATATAAAGAACTCCACATATCACTAATTTAATATGCCATGATTCATAGGCCTTAAATGTTTCACCTACATCTAGACGTCCATTATCTCCAACTTTTATAATAGCAGTTGATGTACCCGTAATTTGTACCTTCTTCCCAAGGCTCATATAACCTTGTATGTCTATTACGTCTCCGTTACTAAAACCTTTTACCGTTGTATAATTACCTTTTAGGTCTATAGAACTGCCTTCATAACTTCTAATGGTACAACTTTCAGTGGTAATTATATTCCCTTCAAAGTAGGCTTCTGCATTTGCATTCGTATCATTTTCTTCACCTACCTTTATTTCCATATTGTTATTTACCGTAATATCACTACCAATAAAAATATATGAACTTCCTTTTAATTCAATTAAATCACCACCTGAATAACCTGTAGATGAGTAGGTTCCAGTAATCGTTAATTCTGATAAACCAGATTGCTTAATTGTTGATGCCGAATTTCTATTATCTAAATTACCTAACACTTCTAACTTACTATTATCTTCCATAGTGATATTTAAACCACTAGTGCTTATCAAATCTCCATTTATTTCAAAAACACCATTATCCTTTTGGTAAATTGTTACAAATTGATTTGATGAATAGATTTGACCTGTTGAGTAGATTTGCCCATCACCCTCTACTGTAAACGTAAGATCTTGATTCGTCACACCGTCATAAATGGTTACATCACCTTTAACTTTTACTTCTATTTGATTGTAAGAATCTGTCCTAAAACCGATTGACCCTTTACCATCTTCTAAAAAGTTAATACTTGCAGTTTTAGAATTAAACTTTGATCCATAAAATAAAAAATTACCTTTTTGTGAAAGGTCAAAATCGATACTTAACTCAGCTCCTTTATCAAGGAAAAATATATCTCCTGATTGTGGTATATTACCATTATTAGTCCAATAAACATCCCAGTCATTTGAGCTGTTAAATTGCATATCACTATCAATCACAAATGTATCTTGTGCATTAATGGTAATTGATATAAATAGGAATAGAAGTATAAAATGAAGTTTTGATTGATAACCGTTTAGCATAATCTCTAGATATTAATAGTGTTGTAACATAGTTACATCTTATTTCATCCTGATGCTTAATTAGCAGTGTTAATGTGAGTGAAGGTCAATTCACTTTAACATTGTTTATCAAACTCTTCTAACTACAATAGAGAAAGGTCAGATTCAATAAAAAACCTGTACTTACCTAACTTGTTCTAAATATTTTAGTTTAAAACATCTATTGAGATATCTTATCAATTTTTGGAGTAGCCCCTTTTTGGGTACACACATAAGCTGATAGTTCCACTGCTTTTTGATGTGTCTCTATGATCGGTTCATTATTTAATATCCCTATTACTAATCGAGCAGTAAAAGAATCTCCTGCCCCGACTGTATCTACAACGTTTACCTTTGGTGTACTTAAATAGGATGTCTCATTTTTTGTCACCAAATAACTTCCTTCTTCTCCTTTTGTTAAAGCCACCATATCAATAGAAAATCTTTCGATTAGGTGATGACAAAATTGCTCTTCATCCAAAAGGTTAACATCTAGGAGTTCAGCAACTACCAATACCTCTTCTTCATTGATTTTAAGAACATTGCATTGGTTTAAAGAGGACTCGATACAATCCTTATTATAATAATGTTGTCTTAAGTTTATATCAAAAACCTTTATACATTCTTTCGGAACTGTATTTAATACTTGTTCAATAGCTTTTCTAGAAACATCATTCCGCTGGGCAAGTGTTCCAAAGCACAAAGCGTCAGCATTTACTAATGCTTCCTCAGTTTCTTTATTTATTTTTATTTCATCCCAAGCTACAGGTTCACATATCTCATAAGAAGGTAAACCTTTATCATCTACGGTAACCGCTACAGTTCCTGTTGGAAATTCTGAATATGAAATAAAATTTCGGATACCCAGATTATTAATTTCATTTACTAAGTCTTTTCCTATCTGATCATCTCCTATTGATGTAATAATTTTCCCGTTAGCCTCAAGCTGTTTTGCATGGTAAGCAAAATTGATGGGAGCACCACCTAATTGTTTCCCTTCTGGAAAGATATCATATAATGCCTCTCCTATTCCAAAAATGTTTAGTTCTTTTTTCATAGAGTTAAGATAGTCATCTATTTTTCTTCAATCTAATCTTTAATAAAATAAAGTTTTATAGAAAAGATAAAAACATCCTTAACGAGTAAAAATAAAACACATAAAAACCTGTTTAAGTGATACTTACAACGTTCCATTACATGAATCGGTACGCCCCAAAAAGTCATTTGCACCAAGTTTTATAATATGGTACGATTTACACTTATTCATTTCGTAACATTGTAAAACTAACTCAGATGAATCAACCAGCGACATATCATCTGGTATACTTAATTATTACAATACTTATTTTTTGAAATGAAAATGAAGACAACTCTACTAATGAGATCCTCTGTTATTTTTTGGATCATTTGTCTAATGAACTATCATACAGCGAGTGCTCAACAAGGAGGCCGTAGTGATGTTCTATTACAAGGATTCCACTGGGAAGCTGCTGACCCAGCCAAAAAGGATTGGTGGCAAAATCTAGATAGTAAAGTCGGTGAAATATCAAACGCAGGGTTTGATGCCATTTGGTTACCACCTCCATCAGATGCAGCTGATAGAGCAGGATACTTACCAAGAAAATGGTATGACTTGAATTCGAACTATGGTACTGAAGCGGAACTAAGAAGCTTAGTACAAAATTTAGGTAACAACAATGTACAAGCCATCGCTGATATTGTTATTAACCATCGTGTTGGATCTACTGGATGGGCTGATTTTACAGAACCATCATTGGGTGGATGTTCTTCTATTTGTGCCGATGACGAAGTCAACTGGAGCGAATATTCTACTGAGCAAGGTGCCGCTTGTGGTGATAATGACTCAGGTACACAATATGAGGCTGCAAGAGATTTAAACCATAACTCATTCACTGTAAGGGATGAAATTAAAAAATGGATGAACTGGCTAAAAAATGATGTCGGTTTTGATGGATGGCGTTATGATTTTGTACATGGTTTTAATGCATACTATTTTGCTGAATACAATAATGCAACGAGTCCATATATTTCAATTGGTGAACAATGGAAACCTTACAATGAAATTACTGCATGGTTGGATGGTGCTCAAAATACATCTTCAGCTTTTGACTTTCCATTAAAGTATACTTTACATGATGCAGTAAGAGGTAATTATAATTACCTAAACGGATTACCAAGTTTATTAGGAACAAGAGGATCACAGGCTGTAACATTCTTAGAAAATCATGATACAGAACCTGTAAGATCGGAATACGGTAATAACTCATTCCCTAACAATCCTTCAGATAACTCAACCTTACTTCAAGGTTATGCTTATATCCTGACTCACCCAGGTATCCCAGTAGTTTTCTACTCACACTTCTTTGACTATGGTATTAAAGATGCTTTAACTGAGATGATTCAGGTCAGAAAAGATAATGGAATTACAAACACAAGTTATGTTCAAGTTGAAGGAGGAAACGACAATTCATATTACGCAGCTATTATCGATAATAAAGTAGCCATGAAAATTGGTGGTGGAAATTGGTCACCAGGAAATGGTTGGAACTTAAAAACATCAGGTCCAGGATATGCCATTTGGGACAAAGGGCCTGTTGTTACTCTACCAACATTAACATTAAATTCTCCTAGCGGGAATCATTCAGATGGGTGTGCGACAGTTTCTCTAACAGCTTCAGAAGGTACTATCTACTACACAACAGATGGTAGTACTCCAAATAGTAATAGTTTAGTGTATACTAGTGCTATAGAAGTATGTGGTCAAGTTGGAGAAACAAAAACTGTGAAAGCTATTGCAATCAATGAAAATGGGTCATCAGATTTAGTAGAAGGCGTGTATACTTTTAATGAAGCTGCAAGTATGACAGTTTATTTTAAGCCCAACTGTTCCAACCCAGGTATTTATTTCTGGGGAGTTGTAGATGGTGATCAAACTACAACATGGCCTGGGGAAAATATGCAACCTTCAGCTAAATACGATGGATTTTATGAGTTTACTATTGAAGGTTCTTGTAGTAACCTAATACTACTTTGTGGAAGTACTAAAATCACAGGCGATGAAATGAATGTGTGTGGGGATGTATGGTATGACAATGGTTGGGTAGCTGAACCTGTGCCTGATACACCAGATACAAGTACTCCATCCATCACAATTTCTCCAAATGGTGGAACACATGATGGCGAAGTTTCTATTACTTTAACAGCTACAGATGACCGAGATAATTCTCCTTCGATATTTTACTCTACAGATGGTTCTACTCCATCAATACAAGCAACTTCATCTGTAACATTTACATTAACAGAAAGTGCTACGGTAAATTATTATGCTATTGATGCTACAGGAAACCAAACCTCTACTGAAAGCTCGAACTTTGTAGTGAACCCATTACCAGAACCTAATGGCGGTTTTAAAGTTCATGTTCAAGGTTACAATTTGATTCACCATTGGGGAGCTTCTCCTACAGGTAGTGTTAGTAATACAGTGTGGCCTGGAGCTACAATGAATCTTGAAAATGGTTGGTATGTCTATGAATTCCCATCCAATGTAACCTCTTCTAATTTATTGTTCCATGATGGCAATGGAAACCAAACTGATGATTTCACTAGATCTTCTGATGGATGGTACAAAGATGGACAATGGTACGATAGTGAACCTATAACTCCAGAACCAGCCGATGGTTTAACAGTACATTTCAAATCGAGTTGGGGAAATAGTACCAAAATTCATTATTGGGCGGCTTCCAATGGAGCAAGCAGTAATTGGCCAGGTGAATCAATGATCTCTGAAGGTAATGGTTGGTATCGTTATACTATTGAAGGGGCCACTTCTTCAAATCTATTATTCCATAATGGAAGTGGTGCTCAAACATCAGACTTAAACAGAACTGGCGAAGGATGGTATAAAGATGGGCAATGGTATAGTTCAAATCCTGAGTCATCAAGTAGCAGGACTGTTAGTCAATCCCTAGACTTAGAAAAAGAGTTGCAACTGTACCCTACTGAAGTCACAAACGGATTTACTATTGATATTCAACTTAGAGAAAATGCTGTTCTACATCTTCAAACATTTGATTTGAATGGTCAGGCAGTTCTTTCTCCAATACATAAAGCATTAACATTAGGCTCACATCAACTTAAAGTGAATACCCTTGATTTATCCCAAGGCTTATACATTGTGAAAGTACAAGCTGGGGATCAAATATATATTAGAAAAATCATTGTACGATAATGATCTATACGGAAGAAAAAGAGGAGCTTATGGTTCCTCTTTTTTTATTTTTTATCGAAAAGTAAAAACCTTAATGTCAAGCAAATGTTTTATATTATAGTTATCACCGTAAATAAAACTTTTTTACTATGGCAAAACCCAATAGATACCTTATCACAAAACTAAGAGAGGCTGCTTCTAACATAGAAGCTGGCGCCGACTATAGTTGGGGTCATGTTGGCCGTTGTAATTGTGGCCACTTAGTACAAGCAATCACCCCAATGAACTCAAAAGATATTTATGAGTCAGCACAGAGACATAAATTGGATGAATGGTCAGAATTTGCAAATGATTATTGTCCAGCAAGCGGTGTTCCTGTCGACAACATTATTGATACCCTTATGGAACATGGGTTTGAACTTGAAGATATCAATCACTTAGAATATCTTTCTAATAAAAATATTCTAAAGGCACTTCCGGGTGGATTTAGATATTTAGAAAAAGGTAATAAAGAGCATGCAGCGGTCTACATGAAGACATGGGCCAATGAACTCGAAAAAGAGTTAGTCTAAATTGAGGAGTTTCCACTCCTCTTTTTTATTGCTATATAATTTGTCTTCTCTGCAGTACTTCACTAATTTATAACAATTCAAGTACTGTCTATATGTTAAAACAACTCATATTCATACGTTTCAAACAAACTCAAAGAGAAATTCAGTCTTTAGGTTGGTGGAGGTCTCTCCTCTTTCTATCTATTATTGTAGGAAGCTATTATGTTCTCTTTTTAAAAACAGAAAGTTCTGATTTTAGTCTCATTTCCTCTCTTGTATCTAGTTCATTATTAGTATTTCTACATTTTGTTAGGAATGACAAGGAATTTCTAAATACTTTTTCCTCATCAACATTTATATTTTTTCTGTTAGAGTATCTGATATTAAGTATTCCTTTAATTGTACTACTAATTGTTCACTTTCATTGGTTACCCTTATCCATTATTTTGCTTGCTATACTCCTTGTACCTTTGATCAAATGGAAAAGATCATCAAAAGCGATTAATAACAAGATCATTCAGCTCATCCCTTATGATTTTTATGAATGGAAGAGTGGTGTCCGGAAATACTTCTATCCTTTCTTATTATTATGGTTGGGAATATTCTTTGGTAGCTTTCAATTTGCTGTAGTTCCAATTGGACTTGTCGTTTTATGGTTAGTTATTTTCAGTTTTTTTGAAGTCAATGAACCTGCCTCATTTCTTATTGCATTAGAACTACCTCCAAAAGAATTTTTATTCTTAAAAGTAAAAAGGCAGGTAATGATGTACAATCAATTAGCGCTTCCTTTAATCTTTGTCTATTATATATTTCATTATAATGAATGGTTCCTCCCTATAGTCGAACTATCTATTCTAATGGTTTTGAATATCTATATCGTTATCTTAAAATATGCATTTTATCATCCCAATGAAAAGTCAGCAGCATCACAAACCTTATCATCTTTAGGGGTATTAAGTATATTTATACCTTTCTTAATTCCTGCTTTATTTATTCTCATTATCCGATTTTATTTTAAAGCTATTGACAATCTAAACTTCTACTTAAATGATTTCGATACAACAACTTAGTGTTTCCTACTCTGAAGATAAAAAGGTATTAGATGATTTATCTATAGATTTACCTCTTAAAAAAATTCATGGATTAGTGGGGTTAAACGGTTCTGGGAAAACCACTTTCATTAAAACACTTTTTGGGTTGCATAAAGCTGACCAAGGTGTGCTTTGTTATAATGAAAAAAAACTCACAAAAAAAGACATCGCATATTTACCTACTGAAAATTATTTCTACAATAACATAACAGGTAATGAATACCTAGGTTTATTTCAAGATGATATAAAGGAAATCAACTTATGGAATGAACTATTTCAGCTTCCGTTGAATGAATTAATTGATGGTTATTCAACAGGAATGAAGAAGAAGTTAGCGATATCAGGAATTCTCCATCAGGATAAACCAATAATGATTCTTGATGAACCTTTTAATGGTCTTGATTTAGAGTCTTCCAGAATTATTAGGATGATCTTATTGAAATTAAAAGAGCAAGGTAAAACCATTATTATCACTTCACATATCCTAGAAACTTTAACCAGCTTATGTGATTATATTCATCAATTAGATAATAAAAAGATTCTTGTCAGTAAATCAAAAGATGAATTTGAGGAATTCCAAAAGGCAATTCATCAGAGAATTGAAAAAGAGAATAGTCAAATTATTAATAAGCTCTTTTGATAATATACATCATTATTATTCTTTAAAATTAGTTGTTTTTGGTGACCATTGTCAATCAAATCTTCCATTTAGAAAAAGAGTTTCATTAAAATGTTAATGAAAAAAAATATGCTCAACGTAGACTGTTTAATCGCGTTAAAAAAACTATAAAAGATAAATTAGTCTTTTAAAAAATTACATCAAACATCAAAGTTATCATGAAAGATTTATTAGACATCGTAAAAAGTGGAATTGTTGTATTAGGAACATTAGGAGTTATCCTAGCTGGAGTGCATTTCGGTGTAGGACCGTCTCATAACATCCTTCAAGACGTACCACAAACACATGTCTATAATGGTAACTAAATCAGAATTTGTCCTTAAATAAATAGATTAGGCTAAATAATTTTTATTTAGCCTTTTTTTATGCCCAAACTCTGTTATTTTTGTTTGTCTGTTCTCTTATTTCAATAGGATCATTTTTTAATTTAATCGATGGATCCTATGACTTCTATCTTCATAATAATACTTAATCATTCAAAATGGGAGAGCTAAAAATATCTATTTTCGCAACAACGTTACTTTTGAATGATATGAAACAAATACTGTCTATCTTAACGTTGATTGGATCGGCCAACGGGTTGTTTCTTTCTACTTACTTAAGATTTCATAGAAAATTATCTCTTCAAGGTAAACTCCTTGTTTATTCCACAATGATATGGTCATATGTGGCGTTAATGTATTCTTTAATGCAGATCAATCCTTTTGCGAATTATATGATTCTAAGATCTATAGGTTCGTCTGCAACAACATTGTTATACCCTCTACTCTATTTATATTTAAAATATGCTTACACCGGAAAAGATACTTTTGACAAGGTAGATAGAATCCATTTTGTGATTCCTTTCTCTTTTTTAATATTATCAGTCCCTATTGTTTATTGGGATGCATACTATAGAGTTACCTCAATATTTATTGAAAATGAATTGTATGCGGATTTTATTAACAGAGCACAAGATATATCTAATATTGTGATGGGATATATGTATTTAGGTGCATTTCTCTATCAGTATAAAAATGCTCATTCTAGGAATATGCTTTCTGATGATGACGACAAAAGTACTAAAGGTCTTTTCTTTATTTTAGCATATTTATATTTAGGTGTACATACTTTTGGTGTATATGGTGTCATATCAAATGTTTATGGTTTACCATTGTCTGATATGGCCTTTCCTATATACTACATTACTTTCGTAATCTTTTTATATGTTATTTTTCATTGGGTAATTTCACAAAGAGTATACGTTCTTTTACCTACTACAAAGAAAGATGCCGTTGAAAAGAGAAGAGAAGTTGAGCTCCAGCTAAATAATGATTTAGAAATCATCATTGATTATATCGAAGATGAAAAAGCGTATCTAAAAAATGATTTTAGTCTAATTACACTTGCGAAAGAAGTAAAAATGCATCGTTCGAGAGTATCTTTTGTGATCAATGAAGGATTGAATATGAATTTTAATGAGTTTATCTCTCATTACAGAATTAAGGAGGCAAAAAAGCTTTTACGTTCTGATGAAGGGACTAATCTTAAACTTGAATTTTTAGCAAAAGAATCTGGATTTAATTCCAAATCTACTTTCAATAGAGCGTTTAAAGAAAAAACTGGGTTAACCCCTAGTCAATATCGAGAGAGTAATAAAAAGGCATTATAATAGTAAAAGGCTAGTTCAAACGGTATATGAACTAGCCTTTTTTGATCATCTATTCTTGTAGGATAACATCATTTCCTCTGGAGATTGATGAGGTCTACCTGCCGCCTTTTCATAGTGAGATTCTACTTCATTTGCTCCATTTCTAATTCCTTCATAAATGCCTCCAATAACAGTTCCTAAGAACTCCCCTAATATCTTTATCCTTTCATTTTTATAATCTTCAACAGATACCGAATTAAATACTAAACTTGTACCAAAAACAGAATTAATATAATTAGTTAATTCCTGTTGTGAGATCAAGTTCCCTATTAAATTATAAGTTGCTCCATTGTGTTTGTCTTCTATGAGCATCTTCGCATATGCAAAACCTAGCTCAGGTCTACTGGTATACCCCACTTTACCTTCACCGCCGCAATTTCTAATTTCACCTTCACTAACATAAGTATCAATATATTCTAAATCAGGCTCTATATAAATCCCATTTCTTCCAATGACATAATCTAATCCCGAATGACGAATATCTTCCTCTGTTTGGCGATTGCTCTTCACCACTGGGTTAAAACCTGTACCATTCTCATCTCCAACAATACTTGTATAGACCAACTTCTCAACACCATTCTGCTTGGCTGCTTCTATTACATTTCTATGTTGTTGGATACGTTTGCTGGGTTCATCCATACCTGAGACTAACAATACTTTATCTATACCTTTTAAGGCCATCGTTAATTCATCAGTATTATTATAATCTCCATTTCTTACCTCAACACCCAGGTGTTCTGCTTTTTGTGGAGTTCGGGCGATGGCAATTACATTTTCTTTTCCAATTTCATTTATGAGGGCTTTTGTAATAGCAGCACCTAATTGACCACTTGCAGAAGTTACAGCAATTTTCATAGATATGATTATTAAAATTAGTATTCTTTTTGATTGACAGAAAGTCTCTTATAATTTATAAATGAAATTAGAAAATATCTAATGATAAATAAAAAAGCTACTTATCTAAGTAGCTTTTTTATTTATGATGCTTTCCGTTTAAATACTTTATAGAGTGCAGGTGAAACTCCTGTAATATCTTGCATTTTTTTATCGAACTGCTTTTCAAGTTCTTTTTTCTTCTGTTCTGCTTTCTCCTTACCTATTTCCCCATTTTTTACAGCTTCATCAATTTTTTCAATTTCATTCAGAAATGTGAGATGTTCACTCAAAATTTGTTCCTTGACATTATCTTTTAGGTTAAATTCTTTTTGAGCGATTTCGGCAAATTTATTGGCTTTTTCTAATTTCTTATCACTAGCTATTGTACTAGATAGAAAACCAAAAACTGTTAAGAATAATAGTATATACTTCATCAAACATAAATATTTAGTTCAATGTGATATACGTGAAACACTTGTTTAAGTTACAACATTTTATGGTTAACAAAAAAATACCGCTAGATTTTCTAACGGTACATAAATGTTTCTAATATCGGATCAAATTATTTTTATCTGCAATATTTCGTAAACGTTTAAACATTGCTAATTCTCTTTTGTGAATTTCTCCGTCTGATTCAATGGTATCTTGGAAAATTTTAAACGCTTGAGTTTTTTTCTCGATATTCATGAGTTTGACAACCATTGCGGCTTCATCAAAAGTGATATTATTTGCGTCAATGGGTGCAGAAATGGGCATATGTAAATCTTCAATAAGTTGTACCATAAATGTGATTTCACCTTTATCAGCTTTTCCATCTGAGGCTGCAATCATATTTACAATTCTAAGAATACTTAATTTTTCATCTTCAGTATATCCGATCTTATCAAGAAGATTCTTCTTTTTCGTTAGTAAATACATTCGATTGATTATATGTGTTTTAGTAAAATTAGGGTGTAAAATCCCATTAACGAAATCTTTCAATAAATCTCGCTGAATTTAAAAACATAAACTTTAAATAATCCTATTTTTATTGCTTAAGTAAGTTGAAAGCTTTCTAAAATTCGTCCAATTGTCTCCCCAACATTCTGATCTTCAGTTGGTTCTCCAATAGCAAGAAATTTCCAATCATTGGACTGCTTAAACAATTTCCCCATGATTAATGCATTGAAGGATGCATATTTTTTTTCAGTAGCAACATCATAAGATGCATAAGTAGTTTTTATTGTGTAAGGTGTACCATCATACATTCTAATTTTTGCAAATGGTATCTTAGAAAAGTCTTCTTCACCGACAATATTCAAGAAGAAATAAATCTGAGTAACTTCTGGTTGAACTCTAGCTAAATCGATAATAATTACTTCATTATCTAAGCCATCATCCCCGTATTGATCACCTATTGTGTCGTCCCCACTATGACGTAATGCTCCGTCTTCTGACATTAGCTTACCTTTTGGGAATTCCTTTCCATTCACTACAAGATTATCATACTTAGGTGAATAGATATAATCAATAAGTTCGCCCGATTTGTTCAACATTAAGACACTTAAGTCTAAGTCAACGTTAAGTTTGTTAGTGTAAAGACCAAAAAGCTTTTTTTCAACAATAGCTCCCCAATTCACACCTACGCAAAAATTGAGAAGTGAACCACCCGACTTATTTTCTAGGTTGATACGTTGTCCTTTTGAAAGCTCTATAGACATTTTGTTTAATTTAAAATTGGTATTGGCTTTAAGTGGCTGATACAGAATAAAACTATAATTGATTGGTTATATAATTGAAGTGATTAACTTAAAAGTTCTACCTGATCAACATATTAAATTAAACCAAAAAAATTATGAAGAATAAATACACAAGAGTTCATCTTATATTATTATACAAATTATACAAAAAAGTGTTAATAATCAAATACAGGTTCATAGATTTTGTCATATAAGTAGAAAATTAAACTATTTTTTAATTTCTTTTTGAGAGAATTTTTCTACCATAAAATTTAAAAGGATACAGTAAAATATATCATTTTGGTATCAAAAATGCAGTTTTTTACGAAATAGGGAAATTTTCCAAAATCGTTTTAAGTACGAATTATAAAATGATAAAACTCTTCAAAACCAAATTTAAAAATTCAACTTTACTTTAATTTTGAAAGGATTTTTTTAGCTCTAGCCTTTCCAGCAGCTGAATAAAATGGCAATTTATCTTCTAATATTACAATCAATTCGTTAGCAAGTTCTGGATATACAGCACAGTATTTATATAAAATTGTCATTGCATGGACTTCTACAGCCACATCCGTTTTGTTATTTTCTAGTAATGAAAAACAAAAATCTACCCATTCCCCATCTTTTTTCTTAGAGAGCGGTAGCTCTGCAACTGTCCTTAGTAAGGATCGATGAATACCTTGTGTTTTGATCGCTGGAATCCAAGTAATCATGTCATCTATTAAGGGAATAATCCATTGATTATCAATTTCCGACAATACTGTCAGTGACCAAGCTAATCGATTACCTTGAGGAGAATCCTGTTTTTTAATTTCATGGTATAACTCTTCTTGTAAATTATTTTTCAATATTAATTGAATAAATTCATCTCGTTTTGCCTTAGAAGATAAATCCGCTTTTGCTATTTCTATATTAGTTGACATCATTTGGTTACTCATTAATTGAAAAGTTTTTATGTGATCTATTCGATTTTTTCACTACAGATAACACTATGTACGAATTTTAATATTTATTTAACATTTGTCATATCCAATAAATAATATATTTGTATCTGAAAGATAATGTATCATGAATTTATTTTAAGGTTTACGTTCAACAAATTATTATTACTCGATTTATAGAGCCATTATTAGAATTATCCCAACTATTAATATCAGTTTTATAAATTAAATTATCGATTGATTTTTACTAGAGTTTATAACATAAATCTTTATTTAAGCATTCTATATATTATTAACGATTACTTATAAAAGACTAGCAACATGATTAGACGATTTGAGACGATTCCATTTTTCGAAAACTATGTAATAAATATGGATGGCCTAATATTGCAAAAAAAGGATTATGAGGAAGGAAACCTAAACTTTTTAAAATCCTATAAGTGTAATGTAACAGGCAAACTAAAAGTTACATTAAAGAAAATGAAGGATGGAGAATTGAAGAAAAGTACTGCATATGTTCACACACTTGTCGGAAAAACATTCTTACCTCACATGCAAATGAGGAGCCATAAGGTATGGCACATTAACAGGGACATTTATGATAATAGAGTTGAAAATTTAAAGTGGGTACCTTTAAAGGGAAAACAAGAATATTATTATGCACCCAAGAAGTTTGTATTAAACAACAGACTGTATTTACCTATTGAGCGATTACCATTTTTAGCGATCAATTCTAAAGGTGATGTTTTATCATTTAAGAGCGGGAAGGCAAAACGTATCAAACAACGTTTGAATGGAAAAATTTACTTCTTTGATACGGAAGACTATGAAGGTAAAAGACACACCGTTTATCCTCATGTAGAGGTTCAGAAACTTTTCCCTAAAAAAGATAAAGAATCAATAGTTTAAAAAAATAAAAAGGCAACAAAATACTATTTGTTGCCTTTTTATATATATGGGATAACTTCTTTACCTTCTTCAGTTAAAGAAATTAGTGTTTTTTCTTTTTGAAAATCGACGAGTACTAAACCGTTACGTTCTAATGTGTGAGCAATACTACTTATTTCATTTGCATTAGTCTCAATACCTAGACGAAGTACCAAATTTTCTATAGAAATCTGCTTTCCTGGTGGAACAGCCTTTACTATTTGAAGTGATTTTGATTGTATAGACATTACCCTAATTGTTTAGTTATATAATTATATACGGAAACAATAGGAATAAAGTCTAGTTTTTTTCTCCTTATTAAGAATTTTCTTCGAAAAATTTAATTCCTTTAATAAGCAAACCGCAACTCTTTGAAATTAAATGATCGCATTGTCATCACTTTAACAAATTAATCAAATGATAAACGATTCAAAGTTTGATAAGAACATTCATTTCTATAAATTTGAATTGCAATTGTACATTCAGAAACGGCAGATTTGAAAGGTCATTCTTTCACTTTTGTCGTTTTTTATTTTAGTGAATTATTGAATATGCTTATTCCTTAATAATCTTAATTGATTTCACCTGATTATCAGAGACAACTTTCAATATGTAGACATTTTTCTCATATCCTTGCATATTGATAAGGGTACCGCTATTAAATAAATTATTATTAGAATACACCTCTTTACCTGTAATATCAAATAGTTTAATTTCTTGAACAGATTGACCATCTGTTTTAAGGTATAAATTATTTTTTACAGGAATTGGGTAAACTGATAAAGTAGACAAATCATCTATCACAGCAGTTGGCCCTAAAACTGTAATTAGATCAGCCATAAGCACCGTATCTGCTCCTGCATTATTTTCAGTGATTAACGTAACATCAAAAGTACCTGCATCTAAATATTGTACTCTTGGATTCTGATCCGTTGAAGATGCTGGACTTCCGCCTTCAAATGTCCAAGACCAAGATGTAGGTCTATTGGTTGAGCTGTCTGTAAATGTTACAAAGGTGTTGATCTGAAATTCAGAAGAGTCTACACTAAAACCTGCAACTGGAGGTTCTAATACCAAGTGTTTATTAGATGTAAGTAACTCTTTTCTTCTAGGAGAGTTTTCCATGATTATCCTCATTCTAGACATTTGGTCAAGAGTAAAGATATTCATGCAATCATCAGGAGTATAATCCATGTAATTTTCTATCATATC
Source organism: Flammeovirga agarivorans (assembly GCF_012641475.1). Lineage (NCBI taxonomy): Bacteria > Pseudomonadati > Bacteroidota > Cytophagia > Cytophagales > Flammeovirgaceae > Flammeovirga > Flammeovirga agarivorans. Next base: position 1,040,290 of record NZ_JABAIL010000003.1, read on the forward strand.
TGGTAGATCTCCCTCTTCTCCAGCACCACAAGAATTCACAGAAACACAAACTTCGTTATAACCATCTTGGTTTGGAGTATCTTCACAGTAATCATCTACATCACAATCACCATCTCCCCAAATATGGATAAGACCCAACCAGTGGCCAATTTCATGTGTAGTTGTTCTACCTTTGTCATAAGGAGCCTGTACATTTAAGGTATCACCAAAAAATTGATATCCCATCACCACACCATCAGTTGTAGCCCCTCCATTAAAATTAGGAAGTCCATCTACCCCTTCTAAACCATTAGGAATATTCGGGAATTGAGCATATCCAAGTAAACCTAATTCAGGATCAAAATTGACTGTCCACATGTTCAGGTAACTTTCTGGATCCCATATTGTAGCAGGTTTTATATCATCTTCAATATCATCAACTACAAACTCACTAGTTTCTGCATTGTATCTATGTATACCAGGTTCATCTAAAATATTTTCATCCTCATCTCTCAGTGCAGGAACGAATTCAATTTTAACATCTGCACCAATTTCACTATCATTAAAGCCTGGCGTATTTTCTAATCTTCTAAAATCCTCATTAAGCACTCTCAGTTGAGAGTACACCTGTGCACTATCAATATTAGCACCATCACCAACTTCTTCACCATTGTGAATAACGTGTACAATCACTGGGATATAGTACACAGTTAGCGTATCATCCAATAATCGTTGGCTACTTTTTCTAGTTATTAACCTAGAGATCTGATCTTCAAAAGATTGAGATCCAGGTAATGCTCCGCCATTAAATTGATGATTATGAATAGTTGTCAAACAATTACTTCTAGATGGAGTATTTTGAGAAAAGACTGAATTAGTAACTAAAAGAGTAAAAATTAGGCCTAAAAGGTATTTCATTAAATAAAAGATTTGATGTTCGAATTAAGATAGTGAAAAAAAAATAAAGCTCTATATTTTAACGTATAGAGCTTTATTTTTTCTAGATAAAAACAAATTATTTCAATTGTTTATCACCTAGCCTTTTGTATCTGTTACTGTACATTTCGTAATTCACTTTTCTTACATATTCGATCAATTCATAATAAGGTTGATCTGTTTCTGTAAGGAATCCTGAATTTGCTTTAAAGGTTTGCTCAATTGTACCAACAGTTGTTGCATCTCCCCATAAATTCCAATGTACACCTACACATTTTTTTGCATGCAAGGCTGAATTTACATAATGTTCGTATTTCTCACCTCTGTTTCTTTGGTCAGAAGCAGTACAAACACCCGTATATAATTTACCTTTATCTAAAGTTCCAAAGTTAAACTCTGAAATTAGATATGGTTTATCAATATCATTGATGATTTTCATAAAGTCTTCAGAATCTACATCATCATCGTAGTGATTAAATGAAATGATATCTACATACTTTGCAGCCACTTCAACAGTGTGCTTGTTAGTGTGTTCATCGTCATTGAAACGACATCCCAAGTACATTTTATTTGGTGATACTTTATCAATAGTATTTCTGATTGTAGAGAAGTACAATTCTAAAGCTCTATCATAAAATTCTGCATTTTCCGCTTTAAATGCAGAAAGGTCAATTTCTTTAGTAGAACTCATTACTTCTTTCCATTTTTTAAAATGAGAATGTGTTTTCTTATTGAAAGAATGTAATGTTTCACCTTTGGCTTCTAACATTTTAAGGTATTCAGCCTTAGCAAAAGAAGATGCTCCATTCATAATTACTAAATCAGCGAACTCAACTGGAGTATACATCGTTAAGTTTTCATCAACGAACCAACCCATAAAATATGCATCTGACTTAGCTTTTGCAGCTTTCTTCTCAAACTCATCCATTACATAGTTATCCCAATTAGGATGGAATACATCTGGAAAGTTCGTTAACATTTCTGCTCCATTAAATGTAGAAACAGAAATAGTATATGGTAATCGGAATGCTTCTTCAATATGGTCCCATTCTTCTTTAGAATTAGCTCCCATTGTATTCAAGCCCCAACTTTTCATTCTTTGGATTGAACGTTTAGAGTAAGTATCTGCATCAAACTTACCATATTTTCTTTTTAGGTTTGCTTGACCAAAATTATAAGTACCGTCTTCGTTCCAAAATTCACCGAACTCAGGATCATCATGATCAGGTACATACTCGAAATATTGATTACGACCTTCTATTTTGGTTGTCGCTTCTAAATGACCTGCTCCGTTTACACCTGAAGACCAAAATACTTTTCCCTCAGGATCAATAATCCACCAAGTTTCATTCACTTTTTCAGTTCTGAAATGGCCCGTAGCTTTTAATGATTTAGATTCTGTGTAGCTACCATACTTGCCCCATTCTTCAGAGCCTTTATGTGCTTCTAAATCAATATTTTCTTTTTCAATGTCTTTTGCGAATTGGTTATCCTTTTTAATCTTTCCATCCCACTCTGAATATTTATATTGACCATAAACATCAATAAAAGGGAAGAAATCGTGTTGATCTTTTGTGTAAGCTAAAGGAATAGCATCTCTTTTAAGATAAACACTACCAAAAGTAATATTTGCTCCTTCTGGTGTTTTAGGAATTACAAAAGTTATTGATTTCGTATGTTTTAAATCAAATGAATTTGTAAATGATACTCCTTGAGGGAAACCTGGCATATCCTTAAAGTCTCTACTCAAATCTGGGTAGTTTCTTTCTCTTGTAGAATGATCAGGCATTAAAAGACAATCAAATGTCCTTACCTCATTCGGTTCCATCCAACCAATACCTTTAATAGGATGTGGTTTGGCTCCGTGAGCATGTGTCAATTTACCTTCAATTAGTGTTTCGAATTTCTGACGATGTTTCGATTCGTTTTTCATGACGAAGGAAATATATATCCAATCATGAAAATCGAAATTGTGTGAAAGTTTGATTGTCACTTCTTCGTTTGCAGGAGTCTTTACATTTAGACCACCTACATTCTTTTTTAGGGTAGCATTACCAGTTACCTTGGCTTCCTTAAAATCAGATCTCTTCTTAAAATCATAGATGAGCACCTCAGATTCTTTCTGTCCAAAAGCAACGATAGTATACAAGCAGAGTAAAAGAGTAGTAATTGTTTTCATATGTAATGTAAATAACGATATCAGTAGTTTAGACTGAAAATAGTAAAGAAAACCACAGGATATATAAGTGTATATTTAATCAGATGATTACAAATTTAATCACATAATCAAGAAAATTCAATATTGGACAAAATAAATACAATGAATTTGTACTATTATGCTTATCGATATCAATTAGTTACAATTTATTCGTAGTAAAATATAACAATAATGAGAAAGTGTACTTTTTACATCTTACAATGTAAGGAAAAGTCATCTTAGTATAATTTCATTTTTTTATTAAAAAGGAGTCAATTTTTTTAATTATTGACTCCTCATTGAATTATTTCATTTCAAATATTAGTTCTCCACCATTTATTAGATCAAAATGTGATATTGAATGTCCTTTAATATCAATTCCATTAAGTGTTACTTTCTTAACATGTACTCGTTTTTCTGATTGTTTTTTGGCGACAATCTTTAGCGTTTTTCCATTTTCAAAGGTGATTTCTGCCTCCTTTACTAAAGGACTGCCCAAAGCATAATCCGTTGAACCTGGTAAAACAGGGTAAAAGCCTAGACTACTAAATACATACCAAGCACTCATCTGCCCAGCATCATCATTACCACACAAACCATCTCTATCTGTAGTATACATTGTTTCACAAATCATTCTTACTCTCTCCTGTGTCTTTTCAGGATGATTTGTCCAGTTGTATAAATATGGAATATGGTGCCCAGGTTCATTCCCATGTACATAATTTCCAATAATACCGTCTCTTGTTATATCTTCATTCTTTTCAATATATTTATCTTCAATCGGTGTTTCGAATATTTTATCAAGATGATCAGAAAAAGCATCCTTACCGCCCATCATTTCAATCATCTTTGGAATATTGTGTGGAACATATAGGCCATAATTCCAAGCATTTCCTTCGATAAATCCCTGCCCATGAGTATCTAATGGATCAAACTCTTTTCGCCATTCGCCAGATGATAACTTTGGTCTCATGTAATTACTTTCCTTATCGAATACATTCTGATAGTATTTAGCCCTCTGTAAATACTCTTTCTCCAATTCCTTCTCTCCTGCTGCATTAGCTAATTGAGCGATACACCAATCATTATATGCGTACTCTAAAGTTTTTGAAACAGATGCTCCACTTTTGTCCTCTGGGACATAGCCTCTTTCCATATACTCTCCGAGACCATCAAAATATTTTACTTTTGATGTTGAAGTAGAAGCTTTGATTAATTGATCTAATTCCACATCAGTATTTCCTTTTATATAGGTATCTGCCAAAACACTTACTGCATGGTAACCAATCATACACCAATTTTCATTGGCATAGTGACTCCAAATTGGTAACATCCCATGTACACTTTGTTCGTAATGCGCCAACATCGACTTCACCATATCATTATTTCTCTGTGGATGCATCAGGTTAAATAAAGGATGCAATGCTCTGTAGGTATCCCACAATGAAAAGACAGTATAATTTGTAAAACCTTCTGAAGTATGAATATTCTGATCTAGTCCTCTATATTTACCATCAACATCTTCGTATAAGACAGGACTAAGCATAGTATGATAGAATGCAGTGTAGAAAATTTCTTTCTGATCTTCATTGATAGTCGAGATGTTGATCTTATTCAACTCTTTTTCCCATTTCGCTTTCGCTTCTCTTCTTACTTGCTTAAAGTTCCACTCAGGTATTTCTGTAGCTAAGTTTAATAATGCTCCTTCCGTAGAAACTGATGAAAGAGCAAACTTTATTTCGATGGCTTCCCCCTTTTTGGTATCAAAGTTAAAGTACGCTCTGATCTTTTTACCTGCCATTTCGGGGAAATTGTGCTCTTGATCAAATTTTCTATAAAAACCATTGTAGGAAACATCTTCATATCTTTTGTGGCCATAACTACTGAATGGTTTTGAAAATTTCATTGCAAAATAAACGTAGCGTGTTTTTCCCCACCCTTGAGTTTGACGATATCCTGTGACTGTTGAATCATTTTCAACGCGAACAAATGTCCAAACATTTTTATCATCATAGTTATAAATGTTTGATATTAAATCTAAAATAATATGTGCACTATCTGTTTCAGGGAAAGTATATTTATGATACCCAACTCTATCCGATGCTGATAACTCTGCTTTGATATTATAATCCTCCAGATGAACTTTATAATAACCTGGTTGAGCTTTCTCAGACGAATGTTTAAATCGACTATGGTATCCAGAATGAGGTTTATCAGCCGTTCCCGGTTCCAAATCCAACTTACCTATCGTTGGCATAATAAGAAAATCACCAAGATCTGAATGTCCAGTACCACTCATGTGCGTATGACTAAAACCAAAAATAGTTGAGTCTCCATACTGATAGCCCGCACAATACTCATAAGTTTTGGCATTGTATTGTCCATTTTCTTTAAACATAGGTACTTGATTGGTTTCAGGACTCAGCTGAACCATTCCAAAAGGTGTTGTCGCTCCTGGGTAAGTATGCCCCATTTTCTCAGTTCCAATAAATGGATTTACGTAATCGTAGTTAGATTTCACCTTCTCCTGTGCATAAGCAAGACCGTATACATGAAGAAGGATAATTGATAGGATTTTGAAGTTTTTCATTGAATCAGTTGTTATTATGACACAATAATAACCAAAGAGACTAATTAATCGTCCATGTCATCAAAAATAGGTTTCAGTTTTCAGTAATTTTAATATTAAATCCTCCCTAATTTTACCCTATGATAAGAAATTTTTAATCTTGAAACAGAACCAAAGTTCCCACCGTTATTGTAGTTGTAATTCGAACAATGATTCAATCAAAATCTAATAAGATGAATACTACGATAAAAATTTCTGCAGCCATTACAATGAGTGCTGCTCTGTTCTTTAGTGCTTCAAAAATAGATGACGCTATCCAAAACCAAGTAGATCAAATTGCCATACAGGTAAGCGAAGGTGCTTCTAATTTTAAACAGATCGTGGTTATTGATCATTCAAGATTGGCTCAAAAAGCAGGTGTAGAGATGACTCCTTCAATCGTCAATATTTTCTCAAATCCAGAAGTAAATACAGCACTATTGCAAGAGGATATTTTAGTTGGCTTAGATCTGCCCTACAAGGTATTAAGTTATGCAGAGCCCTCTCAAGATGCTCCAAATGTAGCTTATGCAGATGCCGAATTCATTAAAAGAAGATATGAAATAGGAAGTAAATCACTTAATGAATATGATAAAGACCTTGAAAAAGTAACGAAACATATTTCAAAAGAAATAATATCAAAAGTAAATACAGATGCTATCAATAAGCATTATGGAATCATAAAAATTAACTCAAAATACAGCTATGAAGAGACCATCAATAAACTAAAAGAAGCGGTATTAGCCCAAGGTGATACTCAATGGTTTTCTGAAATCGATTTTCAGAAGGAAGCTCAAGAACGAGGAGTTTCATTAACGGAGAGTAAACTGCTTCTTTTTGGTGGTCCTGCTCCTGGAGGGAAAGCGATGGGGCAGTTCCCAAAACTAGGCTTGGACGCATTTTGTCAGAAGGTCTTGGTTTATGTTGATGACCAAGGAAATACAAAAATTGCCTTCAATGATATAGAGGCTTTTGCATTACTACATTACGGTAAAAGTGCATTACCTCATAAAGTAATCAATGGTCGATTGGTGAATACTTTTACCAAAGCTATTGCTGAATAAATATGGATTGATAGAATAATAATATAGATTAGTTTAGTATTGTACAAACACCCCGAGTTTTTTAAGTTCAGGGTGTTTCTTTATTAAATCTCTGTGATTACTCTTACTTCCTCTCCAAAGAATTCATCATACTGTTTTGCTCTAATCAATAATATTTCATCACTGTTGTTATAATAACTAACATGTAGAAGAATCGAATTATTGACTTCGAAATTGATGTTGGTGATATGTGAAGTAATTGTAAAATCTTTTACTTCAACATTGTTCAATCCATTCTTTAAATAAAGCACCAACTCTTTGTTCTGAGGATTAAAGATGTAATCAACGTTATCTTCATTAATTACTTGTAGATAGTCATTAATTAAATCTTTCGCTGCATCACCTTTAAAATTAAGGCCAACTATAGCAGCTAATGACTGGTCAGAGATATTAGTTGGTTTGATAACAAAAGACTGTAAAACAACAAAGCTAAAAAATGAAAACAGGGTTAAAGTTAACTTTTTCATATGGGTAAGTTCGAAAATGATTGTTAAAAATTAGTAGAACAAAATTAAGAAGATTAATGGTAGTAAAACATGGAAAATCAATACATTAAAGAATATTCACATAACATCGTACATAAGATTTGATATTATAAATCCTTCATCATCATTTAAGAACTGATAGTGGAAATTTAACTTTCGGCCTTTCTTTTTTCATTGATAAATAAGGTTTATCTTTATCATTACTTCAATGATGCTATTTTTTTACGTCTACAATTTTTAAGGAATTCTACTTGTTCATATGTTATTACAACACCCTATTGTAAGAAAGCTACTACTTTTAGATGATGGAATTGATTTACCAAGAAATGAATTAATCTTAAGAAGGTTAACTCATCTCGCACTGGCTACAACTCTAATTTATATTCCCTTCTATTTTATTGCTGGCAATTATATTTTTGGTACAATACAGTTTGTCACAGCACTTTTAGTTGGTGCCATTTTCTTTTTTATAAAACACAAGCATTACATCGCTTCAGGATACATGTTAGTTGGATTCTTAACAACTACAATTACGTTGGGTGCTGTTGTTACCCCCGATGTTGGTACAGAACTTTTATTAATACCAATTGCTGCTGTTCTGAATACTATTTTTGAGAAAAGAATCCATGCTGTAATCTGTTTTATAACCCTCATCTCACTTTATACCTATATCGAGGTGAATAATGATTACTGGACCCCCTATTTCACTTACGAAGACTCTTTTCATAAAGCGTTATACTTACATAATGTATCCACTGTCTTCTTTGTATCCTTTTTAATTGTTCTTCATTTTGATCTAAATATGAAAAGCTATGTCAAAGAGCTAAAACATATCAATTCAGAGTTAGGGTTTAAAAACTTACAGATTGAAGAACAAACAGAAGAAATTCTACAGCAACAAAAAATGCAACATGATCTGGAATTAGAATTTAAGAAAAAGGATATAGAGTTGCTCAATGCAAACAACATTATGAAGCTGCAATTACAGAATAAACTCATCAAAGATTTAAATCAGATCTCAAAATCAAAGGACTTAAAGAAAGACCTTAATAGCTTAATTAATGAACTGAAAAGGCAAGTAAAGTCACAGGAAAAGATTGAGCTACTCCAAGGAAAAATTGAAAGTGTAAATAGTCAATTTAGTGACCGTCTTGAGCAGCTTTGTCCTAATTTAAGTAAAACAGAAAGGGAAATCTGTTCTTATATCAAGCTTAATCTTTCAAATAAAGAAATATCTGAAATTAGAAATACGACACCGAACTCAATTCGAGTAACAAAACATAGAATTAGAAAGAAAATGGAAATTGAAGATGAGTTAGAACTTGATCAATATATCCAAGGGCTTTAATACTAAGAATCTGATTATATGGTATAAACTTTGCTGAACATCCCCATAGAAACTAAAATTTTTCATTTAAATTAAATAAAGCAAACTATGGCTAAATTAGAAAAGAAAAAGGGTAGATCATTTTCTACCGGAGATGTTGTACAGCTAAATTCTGGAGGACCATCAATGACTGTAAACAGCTATATCGAAACTCCTCAAGAAGTTGAAACGGGAATTATCGAAGGAGATCAAGAAGTAGAATTGACTTACTTTGATGATGCAGGTACTCAACAAACCAAGCGTTTTAAAGAAAAGACTTTGAAGAAAGTCTAGACTTTCTTAATCATAAAGAGACTGCTTTATTGAATAAGGCAGTCTCTTTATTTATATAAATATTATCAGTTGATTCTCTACTCGTCTTCCTCATTATGGTCATAAATTCCCCAAGGTGAGTTTAAATCCTTTCTAGTAGCAAACTTTCCATAGTTTAATTCGAAAAGTTGATTTAAAGTAGGATCCATTTTTATCAACTCAGAGAGACGAATTGATTGAGCGTCTTCAAAATCTGGATGTTCTTCACTATGAAACTCCCAACCTCCATCTTTTGTATGATATACCCATCGAATCGGATTACCTTTGAAGGTATATTTCGTAGTATAGACTTCTAAATCTTTATCTTCATAGAATTTAAAATCTATATTTCTATCTAATAAAGGTTGATTGAATTTCCATTTACTATTAAATCCAGTATCCCAAGGGAAGTTTCCTTTATTATCTGTCCATACTAACTGTACTGCAGGAAAATTATTAGAGTGATCATAAACCCAAGAATTGTATCTTAAGTAATCAGAATAATAAGCTTTATTGACTTCTAAAAACTTTACAGGAAATTTATTGAGTATATCATTATACTCTGTATTAGCCTTGTATTTAGTTCCCTTTTTTACTGCATCACATAAAGTATTAATGGTTACCTTCATCATTTCCATCGGTAAACCAAATACTATAATTTCAGGATGCTGATATGATTTATACAGTCCTATCGAAAAAGCAAAAGCTGGTAAATAATCATCTCCCTCAATCACTCCGATATGATAACCATTCTCTTTTATATTTTCTAAAATATCATCACCAAGCTCTGCATCAAATTGATTATTAAGATCCATTTTTACTTCTTCTTAATTTATAACTTTATTAATTTAGGGCCACAAAAGAAGTAACTTGTTTTAGTATATCCAAGTTATCTTCTCTTTAATATTTCAATACCTTTCTTTTTGTAAAATTGATCACATTGAAATTATATATCCCCATTCAAAAATAACATAAACTTGACGCTCAAAAAGTGATTTTTTCATAAATAACAACTCATCAAATCGTTAGAATCCATTTAAATACCCGTATTACCCAAAGCACAATCAAACATCATAAGGAATTATATATCAATGTATTGTACGATTTGACACACGTCTCAAATCATATGAGACATCAAATTCTACATATGACTTACTAATCTTTTCAATCATTTACAAATAATCCAGAATCAATACATTAATTGCAAGCATCAATCACTATTGAAGTATTGAGATCAGACACCAATTCAATTTTAAGTTTTAATCGATCAATCTGACACATGAACAAACGAAAACTATTTTGGATGTTCCTGTTATTTATCGTCTGTCTTTATGTTGATGTGCATGCACAGCAAGCCCAAATTAAAGGGGTTGTCATGGAATCAGCAACCAACGAACCTCTTCCAGGGGTGAGTATTTGGATAGAAGGTACAACCAACGGAACTACATCCAATATTGATGGGGAATTTTCATTAATGGTAAATAAAGCAACTGACAAGCTTCATTTTTCATTTATTGGGATGCAAGACAAAATTATCGAAATAGGAACAAAATCTTATTTCGAAGTAACTCTCGAAGGTGACTCTAAACAACTTGAAGAAGTGTTAGTAGTTGCTTACGGTACATCTGACAAGAAAGCCTTTACCGGTGCCGCAGAAACAATCTCTGGAGAGTCTTTACAAGCTAGACCCGTAGCTTCAGCTGCAAGTTCACTGCAAGGATCTACCTCAGGTGTACAAGTGAATTCAGGTTCAGGTCAACCTGGTTCAAGTCCAACAGTACGTATTAGAGGTGTAGGTTCAATGAGTGCAAGCTCATCACCCTTATATGTAATTGATGGTGTACCTTACGATGGTATTGGTACATTAAACCCCAATGACATTGAATCTATGACTGTATTAAAAGATGCTGTTTCAGCTTCATTATATGGTTCTAGAGCTGCAAATGGTGTAATTATCGTTACAACTAAAGCTGGCAAGAGAGAAGATCATTCTAGACTAACTGTTGATGCACAAGTAGGTGTTACTCAATTAATGTCGGAAGGAACTCCACTAATGAACTCAGCTGATTATTACCAACAAACATGGAATGGTTTATTTAATAACCAATTCTATTTGAATGGTAAAACACAACAAGAGTCAGCACAATATGCTCAAGAGAATGTAGAAGCTATATCAGGATGGAATCCATATGATATGGAAAACCCATTTGATTATAATGGTAACCTTTTGTCTGGGGCTAAGATTGTACAAGATACTGACTGGAGAGATGCATTGTATCAAACAGGACAAATTCAAAACTATAATATTGGATTTAGTCATTCTACGGAAAAATCGAATTATTTCCTTTCTTTAGGATACTTCGATCAGTTAGGTCATGTAAAAGGAACGGATTTTAATAGAGTATCAGGACGTATTAATTTAGATCATCAGATCACTCCTTTTATTAAAGTAGGAACGAACAATACAATTAGTTTTTACACTCAAAATTCACAGCCAAATGGCACAGCAGGTGCAAACCCTGTAAGAGCAGTAGAAATTATTAATGCTACCACTCCTATTTATTTACCAAATGGGGAATACAATTGGTACAACACAGCTGTATTAGATTTTAACCCTATTGGTTTAATTGAAAAAGATATCTATAACACAAAAGGAAATAACATATCGTCGAGTCTTTATTTACAATTTGATTTTACTAAAAACTTAAACTTCAAAACTACAGGTTCAATTAACTACAACTCTTCAAATGGTGTAGTTTATTACAATCCAGAACATGGTAATGGTTCGGGTGTGAATGGCCGTGGTTCTAAATCTCATGATCAAAGCATGGCCTTAAACTGGTCTAATGTTTTAACATGGGAAAATCGTTATGGAAGACATCACTTTACAGTAATGGGAGGTCAAGAAACTTATTCTGTAAATAGCGATGGTCTTTATGCAGAATCTACAGACTTTGGTATTGGTGGAAATCCTCATTTAGGTATTGGTGCTAAACCAGAAGCTGCAGTTTCATATACAAGTAATAGAAGTTTGTTATCATTCTTTGCACAGACATCTTATGATTTTGGTTCTAAGTATTACCTTAATGCTTCCGTTCGTACAGATGGTAGTTCTCGTTTCGGTGAAAACAATAAGTTTGGTGTTTTCCCTTCGGTTGGTGCATCATGGAGACTTGGTCAAGAAGAGTTTTTAAATACTGTTGATTGGCTAGATGAATTGAAATTACGAGGTAGTTATGGTTTAACTGGTAATGATAAGATTGGCGATGGCAACTATCTAGCACTATATACTTTAGGTAGTAACTACGGTGATGCACCAGGTATGACTCCTGTACAGTTAGAAAACCCTAACTTACAATGGGAGAAAATGACGTTAACGAACATTGGTCTAGACTTCTCTGTATTCTCAAGAATAAGTGTTTCAGGTGAATATTTCATCAAAGATTCTGATGGATTATTATATGCTCAACCGATCTCCTACTCTAAAGGTTTTGGATCGGTATTAACCAATATCGGTCATATGGAAAACAAAGGTTTTGAATTCACACTTCATACAGAGAATATCTTAAAACGTGATTTTGCATGGACTACAGATTTCAACCTAACGAATATCAAGTCAGAAATTAAGAACATAGGCGCAGATCAATTAGTAAGTGGTAATTACTTATTAAAAGAAGGAATTAGCTGGTATAGTTTCTACTTAAGAGAGTGGGCCGGTGTAAACCCTGAAACAGGTCAGCCAATGTGGTATGTAAACGTTGAAAATACTCATGATGAAAATGCTGAAGCTCCAGAGTCAGCATTTGAAGACCCAAATGGTTCAGGAAGACAGGTAACAAGCGAGTATGAGGATGCTTATAGAGTAGTCAATGGTTCTGCCTTACCAACAATGTATGGTGGTTTAACCAACACTTTCAAGTATAAAAACTTTGACTTCTCATTCTTATTATATTTCAGTGTTGGTGGTCAAATTTATAACTCTGATTATGCTAAAAATATGCATGATGGTGCAAACCCTGGCTATAACTTAGCACAAGTTGCAGCCAATGCATGGACGCCTGATAATAAGTATACAGATGTACCAAGGTATATTGTAAACAATGAAGACAATGGACATTTATCATCTACAAGATTCCTTGAAAATGGTAATTACTTGCGTCTTAAGAATGTGAACTTCGGTTACAATTTACCTCAACATGCCTGTGAAAAGATCCATATTTCAAGTTTAAGAGTGTACTTCTCTGGTGAGAACTTATGGACTTTATCTAAATTCAATGGATTCGATCCAGAACAAGCATTATCAGGTACTACGAACGATAATGTACCAGGTGTTGCTACTTATTCTATAGGATTCAACTTTGGCATTTAATCATCATATCATGAAATATATCAAACAAATTTTCATAGCGGTTATGATGTTAGGTGCTACATCATGTTCCGAATTTTTAGAATACCAACCCTCTACAGAAGTTTCTCCAGATGTCGCTTTTGAATCATTAGATAATGCAAAAGCTACTTTAGTTGGAGCATACGATCAATTAAGTTCTCCTTATTTTGATGGTCTTTATGTACCAATCATGAATGATGTGATGGGTGAAGACTTGATGATAAACTCTGATAACAACTGGGGGTGGTTCGTTTCAGTATATCAAATGGAAATGTTGGCCAACTACCAATGGGTAACCAACCCTTGGGCTGTAGGTTATAAAGTGATTTATGACGCCAATATGATCATCCATAATACACCAAACATTCCAAAAGCAACTGAGTCTGAAAAAGCAGAATTAATTGCACAGGCAAAAGCTCTAAGAGCTTACTGTTACCTTCATTTAATTCAAATGTATGCAGACAGTTACCATAAAGCTCCGGAAGGTGATGGTGTTATTTTAAGAACAATTCCTGCAGCTGCTGAAGATGAAGATTTTGGTAGAGCTTCTACACAAGAAGTTTACGATCAAATCATCGAAGATTTATCTTATGCAGTAGAAAATATGACAGAATCTGATTATAAAGGATTCTTAGATCAAAGAGGTGCTCAAGCTTTATTAGCAAGAACATACCTCCTTACAGAAAACTGGGAAAAAGCCAGTGAGTATGCAGAACAAGCCTATACAGGACTATCATTGATGACAGTAGAAGAAATGTGGGGTGGATTTATGTTGTTTGACAATAATCCAGAAGCCATTTTTTATCTGGATTACACAAGAACAGATAACAATATCTACCTTTCATTACCTTCTTTTTACTGGCCTGAATATGGTTATTCTTCAATTCGAGCAGATGAAGTATTCTTAGACAAATTCGATGATGCGGATATCAGAAAAGGGTTCTTCACTTTCTATGAACCGATTGATGCTGATAACTACCTCGTATTAAAATTTGGTCATAATGAAGCATTGGGAAATGCGCACATGATTAAAATTAGAGCTTCTGAAATGTACTTAATTAAAGCTGAAGCAGAAGCTGAATTAGGTAACGATGAAGCCGCTATCGAAGCAGTTTATGAAGTAATGAAAAGAGCCAACGGAGGCGCCGTTAAACCTACTGCCTCTGGAGAAGAATTAGTTAATGTAATCCTTGAGGAAAGACGTAGAGAACTATTCGGTGAAGGGTTCAGATGGTTTGATATCAAGAGACGTAATCAAGCATTTGTTAGAGAAGGTCAACATTGGGCAAAATGGAACTTTGGACCTGAAGACAATGATTACTACAGATTAACTTTCCCAATTCCACAAGGCGAAATCGATTCAAATACTGAAATCAATGAGGAAAACCAAAACCAAGGTTATTAATGAAATTACTAAATAAATATACTGTCAGTGGTTTGCTTACCATCCTACTGATGACACACTGCAGTAAGGAAGAGGCTTTGCCTTCGCTTTTTCCTAATGCTGGGAGTGATCAACTTGAATTGGTAAATGAAGGCTATCAGGCTCAAATCGCAACAACCGAGTTGTTTGAAGGACAAACTGGTTCTTGGAAAGTAGTCAGAGGTGTAGGTGGCAGTTTGGATTCTGCCGCCTCTCCTAGCACTATTTTCCGAGGAGAGCCTGGTGAATTGTATACTTTAGAGTGGGAACTTAGAGAAGGAAGTGTTTACGCAACTGATTGGGTTGATATCGGGTTCCTACCCATGAAAAACGAAATTTATACTATCCTACCAGATACAATATCTGATTCTTTTACTCTTCATTTAGAAGCGGATTCCGCAAAGTATGGTGCTATTGGAACTTGGCATATGATTGGAGAAGATTCTACAGGTTCATTTAGTGATGTCAATGACCCAAATGCCGAATTTGTAGGTCTTCCCAACCATACCTATACAATAGCTTATACTCATACTTATGGGTCTAAAGAAGTAAGTGATGAAGTAACTGTTACATTCGATAGTTTACAGGCGGATGCTGGTGAAGATAATTTAAGTATCATCACAAAAGAAGCTCCTTATTTTTTCACTTTGCAAGCCAATCACCAAGAAGGTGCAGCAGGAATGTGGAGAATTATCGAAGGTGAAGGAGGAAATGTCATCACACCAGAACTTCCTAATTCTTTATTCACAGGTAATCAAAATGAAGAATATCACTTAGAATGGAGCGTATCACATGGTGATTATTCTGACAAAGATACTGTGATCATCGCATTTGGCGGTATCCACAGTTCTTGGACAGATGCAAGAGATAATAAAACATACAAAACCATCAAAATTGGTAATGTAGAATGGATGGCTGAAAACTATGACTTCGATGCTTATGTAGGTGAAGCTGCTTGGTATTATGGCCAGGCAGCGGAAGCTATCAACGAAACAGGTCATATAGTTTCATCGGATGAAGACAGAAGGAAATACGGTAAACTTTATAGTTATAATGCCGCTGCATTGTCTGCTCCTGAAGGATGGAGAATCCCATCTTATGATGAATGGTGGTCATTAGTAGAACGTTTTAACGGACAAAGTTATGCTGGCGATGCATTAAGAAAAGGTGGCGAAAGTGGTGTTGACTTAGAGTTAGCAGGTTACTTCGAAATGCCGGAATACAGAAACAGCCCAGAATTTGGTCAGTTAGAACAAATGGGACGTTACTGGGTAAGATTAAGTGACGGTGCCACTCTAGATGATGAATACCCTCAGGCATTCCAAATCAATGATGGACCATTAGTAGGTATCGCGATTTTTATCCCTTACTACGCATTATCAGTAAGATATATTAGAGACATCCAACGCTAAACCTAATCACTATGATAAATAGATTTTTATTACTTCTGGGTACTCTAATGTGTTTAATACACCCCTCTTTCTCACAGCAACCTGCTGTTGAAAAAGGAAAAATTAGAATTAAGTTTACGCAAGAAACAATACGTCAATTTAAGACAATAGAAACGTCAGGAATGAATCAACAGATTGATCAGACTGGTGTTACTCAAATTGACAATTTCAATAGTAATTTAGGAATAAAAACATTCAAACGTTTATTCCCATTTTCTCCAAAGCATGAAGCAAAACATAGAGAATATGAGCTTCATCAATGGTATGAAGTCCGCTTTGATCAAAACATCTCTACTGATGCAATGATTAATCAATATGAGGCGCTTGGCGTTGCAGAAATTGTAAAACCAGTCTATTCGAAAGATTATGTTGAGCCTAACAATTTAGTACCTCATACCGCTTCTTCTAGCCAAAGAGTACAAAATACCATGCCTTTTGATGATCCATTTCTTCATGAGCAATGGCATTATGAAAACTATGGTGATATTATCGGTACAGCAGATAGCGATATCGATTTGTTCAAAGCATGGGAAACAACTACGGGTACAAATGATGTTATTGTCGCCATTATTGATGGTGGTATTGACGTTACTCACGACGACCTAGTTGATGCGATGTGGATTAATGAAGCAGAGGCAAACGGTGAACCAGGTGTTGATGATGACCAAAACGGTTATGTGGATGATATCAATGGTTATAATTTCGTTTCTGGAGGTAATGCTTCAGCAACAGATCATGGTACTCACGTTGGTGGTACAGTCGCTGCAAGAAACAATAATGGCATTGGTGTCGGTGGTGTAGCAGGTGGTGATGGTTCAAAAGAGTCGGGAGCTCGCTTGATGTCTTGTCAAATTTTCCTTCAAACAGGTTCTTCTACTGGTGTTCCAAATGCATTTGTTTATGCAGCAGATAATGGTGCTGTGATTGCTCAAAACTCTTGGTCTTATACATCAACAGGATATTATGAGCAAGAAGTATTGGATGCAATTGATTACTTTATTGCAGAGGCCGGACAATACGAAGATTCTCCAATGAAAGGCGGTATCGTTTTCTTCTCTGCAGGTAATACTGGAGAAAACCATGAGATTTGGCCTTCTAGATATGATAATGTTGTTGCTGTAGCCGCTTCTCAAGCATCAAATCACCCTACAGGATATACAACACATGGTACTTGGGTAGATATTATGGCTCCAGGTGGTTCATTATTCGAAACACAAATTGAAGGTGTATTAAGTACTGTACCAGGTAACAAGTATGCTTTTATGCAAGGTACATCAATGGCTTGTCCACATGTTTCGGGTGTAGCAGCATTAGTTCTTTCTCAATTTGGTGGTGATGACTTCACTCCTGAGGATTTAAAACAGAGAATTGTAGACTTCTCAGATCCGTTTGAAAGTGATATGCATGAGTATTGGAACGGCTTAGTGGGTAGAGGTATACTCAATGCAGTTAATTCATTATCAGTTAATGCTGATAAACGTCCAAATGCTCCTCAATTATATGCTGAAAACATTTCACATGATTCATTTGATGTTTCATGGAAAGTACCAACTGATGAGGATGATGAGAAACCATCACACTTCCAAGTTTGGTTTAGTGATGTTGAACTAACAGAAGATACTTATGAAAATATCACTCCATACGTATTTGAAAACGCTTTAAATGCGGGAGAAGAATTTACTTTAAGTATCGGAAACACTAGAGAGAAGAAAGATTTTTACTTCATTGTTAAAGCAATGGATAAATGGGGAAATCTATCAGAGCGTTCAAATATTCTAAAAGTAACAACTGCAGATGCTCCTCGCCTAGTATTAGAGCAAGATTCTATCATTCTAGAAATAGATGTAACGAAAGAAGCTTATTTAGAAGAGCCAGTGATCATCAAAAATATTAAGAATGGTACTTTAGAATGGACTTCTTATGCTAAGAACTATGGTTATATCCCTGAAGAAAGCTTAGATGAGTATCTGGCAAAGGTGAACTTCGTTGTCGATACAAAGAATAAAATTTCTTTTGATGAGAAAGGATTACCTCATATTACTTTATACAAAGCAGAAGAAAAGTCTCAAATAGGTTATGCTTCCCCTAACAATGAAGGTATCACTACCAATATCGTTAGTAAAGCTTTAACAAGAGATCAACAGTTTGATACTTTAAAACAAATTGGTGTTTACCGCTCTGGATTACAATATGATTGGGATCAATGGCCTGATAATGTATTAGGTGTTGAATCTCCTACTACAGTTGGTTTTTCTCATGCTACTGTTTTTGAAGTAACAAGAGGATATACATTCAACTTAACTCATGTTGCAGCTTTTGTTTATGCTACTAATACTGATGATCCAATTATCATCGAGATTAGAAAAGGAGGAACAAAACCGACTGAGGCGGAAACTATTCATACGCAAGAATACATGGTTCAAGATTCAACTTTAGGTTGGATTGAAGTCCCTCTAACAAGAAATTTCAGATTCGAAGATGGTGAAATGTTCTGGATTGTGATGCATCACCCTATCGGTGATCAATATCCTATCACTTGTAACTTATCTGGAACTTGGCCAGGAGAAACATTCTGGGTATCTAGAAACTCAGGTAGAACTTTTGAAAATGCACAAAATACAGCTGTTTGGGTATATTACTACTTAAAAGTTCGAGCATTAAGTACTGGTAATGATGGTGCATGGGTATATCTAGATCCTCATGAAGGAGTTGTAAAACCGAATTCGACAAGTAATCCTATATTGAAGTTAGATCCTAGTACACTTGTGAATGGTTTACACAAAAGTGCAATTGGTTTTTACACTAATGATCCTAACTATCCTGCAGCAAGTATTTATGTGGACTTAATGGTAAAAGGTCAAACGGCAGATTTAGAATTTGAAAAAATTAATGCACTTGAAAACTGCTTCGTTGGTGTTAAGAAGTATCATGAAATTGAGATTGAAAACTCTGGTTATGGTAATCTCGAAATCTATGATGGTACTTCAACAATTAGCGGTGTTGAATTGATCTTGGATGATACTACATTTATCACAGCACAAAACGAAGGAAAATTAGCGTTTAGCTATACCCCTCAGTCTGTGGGTATGCAACAAGGAACAATCACGCTTGAAACAAACATTGGTGACGTAGAGCTATTAGTTACTGCAAACTGTGCATCTCCTTCTATTGCAACTTTATCATCTACCAACTTAACGGAAACAGTTGATTATGAAGAAGAGGATGAAACGACTGTAACAGTAAAATTATCTAATACTGGAGATTATCCTTTGACTTACCATATTCCTGCTGACTTGTATGAAAAGTATTCTGGTAATGAATACGATATCCGAGAAATGTTCAATGATGGTAATTATCCTGCTAGTGATGTAGATGATCCTAGAAGAGTTTCTTCAATGTATACTTACATTACCTCTGACGAAGCTGATGGGCCTATGGAAGGTGCTTTCGAAGATATCTCTCGTACAGGTACTCCTATTTCACATATCACACAAGGTTATAATAATGCATTAGATATCCCGATGGATATGGATTTCCCATATTTTGATGGTACTTATAATCATATCAATATCAATGCAGATGGTGTAGTAGGTTTCGGTAAACTATGGACTAGTTTAACCCGTGATTTCAGTTTCCCATATACCAATTCTGCTCAAGGCGGTATGGCAATTATGTGGTTCAACTTTGATCCGATGGTAGATTTTAAAACTGGTATTAGTGGTGGAGAAATCTATTATGAAAGTAAAGGTGATCGCTTTATTGTTCAATACCATAAAGTAAGAGACCATGGTGCTGATGATGGTGAAATGACCTTACAAATTGTATTATTTGATAATGGTGATTTTGAATACCGCTACAAAGATGTTGAAGGTCTTGAAACCTACAAACAAGGTTTAGTTGGTTTCCAAAATATGGAAGAAGACTATGGTATTACAATTCAAGATCGTACGCAAAACAAGAAAGAACATGACTATGTATCTCCGATTAAGGATAACTTAGTGATCCGTTTTAACAGACATGAGAATAAACCATTTGTTAAATCTGTCACACCTTCGGAAGGTACTTTATTATCTGGTGAAGAAGTTGAGTTAGAGGTAATCATAAACCACAAAGAGTTCAACCTCTTTGATGGAGTACACAGAAATAAATTATTTGTTTTCAATAATGGTATCGACCCTTATACTGAGTTAGATATAGACTTAACAGTAAATGGAGAAGAAGATATCAACTTTGATAATGAGGATGTAGATTTTGGTTCTGTGACTGAGAATGCCAGCTACCAAGAAGAAATTACCATCACTAATGATGGTAGTAAAGGTGTTGAGATCACTTCATTTAATCTTAATGATCCATTTAGTCATGATTTGGAATTACCTTATTGGGTAGCTCCTCAATCAGAGAATAAGATTCTAGTGAATTACAATCCTTTATCAAAAGGGACTGATAGCGAGACCACTAAGATGGTATTCTCTAACGGTGAGGAAACTGAAATTACTTTAGAAGGTATTTCTTTAGAAAGCCCTAACCTTACTGCTGATGTAGCTAGTATTGAAATCAATATAAATTCTGGTGAAAAGACTACAGAATCTTTTGAGATTTCGAATGAATCGGATGATCAGGACCTATGGTATACATTATTAGCAAGAGGAGGCTTTAGCTTTGAAGAATTAGATTATTCTACAGTGGCTGCAGCAGATACCAATGCCTTTGAATATGGTATTGTAGATACACAAGAAGATGAATACGGATATGTGCAATATCAGTACACTAGTATTGTGGCTGAAGAAAACCATGTAACCGTACAAGCAGATGCTTACTATGAAATTGATCTTCCATTTGAGTTCTCTTACTTCGGTAAAGAATACTCGAAAGCATGGATGAATGAAAATGGTTTTGTTGCTATTGAAGAACCACAAGTAGGAACTAACAACACCCATCCTATTTTCACAAATGAAGACTCTCAAAGTGGATTAATTGCTCCACATTGGGCTCTATTTACAGTCAACAAAGTAGTAGAAAACAGTGGTCTTTATATCAAGAAATATGATGATAAAGTAGTCTTCGAATGGCACATGATGATCCACTCTTGGGGAGAAAGTGTAGGTGGTTCTGCCAACTTCCAAGCGATCTTACATGAAGACGGTCGTATCCAATTTGTATACGAAGATGTTGATTCTTACGATGGTGAATTCAACTTTGGCTTAGAGAGTGGCGATGAAAAATATGTTATCGATTTAGGCAGAGATGGAGTTGAATGGGAATCTATTTATGAGGTACCATTTGACGATCACAGAATCATTACATTCACACCTCCAGCAAAAGGAAGATTAGACAATAGAGATTCACAAACTTTTGATGTTAGTTTCAGTGCATCAGGCTTATTTGATGGACAGTATTTTGATACCTTAAAATTACTTTCTAACAGTAGCTTTGCTGACTCATTAGTAGAGATTCCTGTAGAAATCAACGTTACTGGTGAAGCTTCTCCAGAAGTAGATAATGCTATTGCAATGGGTAATCGTTATTACCAAGAAGATATTACGTATTACGATACGATGATGATCAAAAACAATGGCACAAAATCTTTTGAAGTAACTGAATTACACTACAACAAAGGTTTAGACTACGAGTTTGTTTTGATGAATGGTAGCCGATTGGTTACAAGTAGCTCAGGAAGCTTGTATACGCCTATTGATGTTGCTCCAATGTCAACAGACACATTAGTCTTAGTTTATTCTCCTGATGAATTGACAACACTATCAGATAATATCACTTGGGTAGCCAATGGAGAAACATTCAACACGGAGCTTTCGGGCCAATTAGTTGACCCTCCAGTTTTAGTAGTTGATACTGAAGATGTAAGAATCAAAGCTGAAGGACAAGAAAGTGAAACTCATCAGATAGTAGTTGAAAATAGGGGTAATTCTTCATTAGAATTTAATGCTGAAATTATCTATAAACTTACTCAAGGTCAGGATTATGATAGAAATGATGACTCTCCTGTTTTTGCAGATTCATTAACATACGAACATAATAATGATCAAAATGCACAAGGATATTGGGCGTCATTGGGTGGTCAACCTACATCGGTAGCAACAAGATATACTGCCTCAGAAAGCGGATTCTTAATTACTCATATTCGTTCTAATGTTGATTATATCAATAATGGAGTTTACACTGTAAGAGTAGAGGTAATAAAAGGTGGTGATTCTCCTGAAGAAGGTGAAGTGGTTGGTTTAGAAAACTTTACTCTTGATATTACTTCAGGTGCGAAATGGATGCTACTGGCATTAGAAGAGCCTATTTTCCTTGAATCGAACGATGAGTATTGGGTAGTAGTTCACCACCCTCCAGGGTATTTCAACGCTGGTTTTGATTTAGACTATACAGATGATTATGACTTTAACGATCACCTTGTAAGTTTCGATGGCGGTGATTCATGGGGTTATGATACTTACCAACAGAGAATCTGGAAAACTAGAGCATTGACTTTAACTGCCCCTGATGGTTGGTTTAGTATTGATGAAGTATCTGGCACTGTAGCACCAAACTCTAAACAAGTATTAGAAAGTACTGTTGACTTATCTAAAATTTCAGATGGTAACTATTTAGCAGTAACAAGAATCTCATCTAACGATCCATTTAGTGGAAATGAAGATGTAAACTTCTTTATTGATGGTAATAAGAAGCCCATCTTTAAGTACACTCCAGATCAAATTGAAGAGTACTTATATGCTAAAGAAAATGAGAAAGCCACATTTAACCTTATGGCTTCTGACCCTGAAGGTGGAGTACTTACTTTCGATATTGATACAGCCTTACATTTTGGTAAGATGGAAATAATCAATGATAGTATTGCTCAGATTGTACTTACTCCTGGCTTTGAAGATGCCGGAGAATATGAATTTGAAGTATCTGTCATGGATGATTTAGGAGCTAAACAAGTACATCAGTTGAAGCTTCTAGTAGAGAATACAAACAGACCTCCTGTTGTTGCAGTAATTCCAGAGTTATTTATGAATGCAACATTTGGTGATTTGGAAATGATTTCTCTACCAACCAATGTTACGGATCCAGATAACGACCAATTAGGATACTTCGTTCAAAACTTCCATCCAGAATTTGTTGAAGTAGCCTACGGTGATGATGAAGTGATCATTATCCCGAAAGAAGAAGGTGTCGCAGTATTGGCTTATGGTGCAGATGACTTTAATGGAGGATTTAGTTACCAATTTATCTATGTGATAGTTGAAGGTTCTATCACTAATATAGATGGTGAAACAGAGTTCTCTGTTAAAGTATATCCTAACCCTACTTCAGATATCACAAATATTGAATTACAACTTGAAGAATCTACACAGGTGGATATTCAACTATTCAATATTCAAGGTCAGAGAATCAAACAAATCTTGAATAAACGACTTCCAGCAGGTCCTCATCTTATCCCTTCTAATTTACAAAATCAAAATAGTGGTATGTACCTCTATAAGATGTTGATGAACGGAGAAGATCAGGAGATCTTGAAAGTCTTGAAAAAATAAGGAGTACTCAGGAGATGGGGTTTTCTACCCCACTCCTCACCTCTTTAACTTTTTAAATACATAGGTATCAACACCGCCTACCACAAAGGTGTATACTACTTTACATTTTATCGAAAATTTTTTATTACTATGAGAAAGCAAATTCTTATGTCCGTTCTAGCGGCTTCTATGTTCACTGCTTGTACTTCAGAAACTGCAGATTTAGATAGTTTAACTGAAAGAGTTGAAAGCATTGAAAACAGATTAGATGGTATTGGCGAAGAACAAGCAGCTTCTTTAGAAGAGACACTTGCAGACATCTACCTACAACTAACGACACTTTCTGATGCCAACTCTGACTTATCAGGTTTAATTGCAGATATTGAAGCACTTGAATTATTGTTAGAAACACTTCAAGAAACTAACGCTGACGAAGAAGATATCGCAGATGTTTTAGCTCAACTTGAAGCTTTACAAGATAAAGTAGATGGTAACAGCGATATGATTGATGCTGTTGAAGACTTAGTAAGTGGTGAAGCTCAAGTATGGTGGGGTAATATCGCTACAGCTGATGATGTATCTATGTTTGCTGAAGGTAACTATAAAATCATCTCAGGTGATGTGTATTTAAACAGTGCCAATGTATTATCAACTCTAAGTGATGTTGTATTTGTTGGTGGTAATGTTGAAGTATCAAATATTGAAACTTTAGACTGGAATGTTGAGAATATCGGTGGTTCGTTATTGGTAGTTGACCAAGTAGAACTTTCTAGTATTACTATGGACAAGCTAAAGTCTATTGGTGGAGAATTTACAGTAGTAAACAACAGTAAGCTAGCTACATTAGAAGTTCCTGCTTTAGCATATGTAAATGATAAATTACATGTGGACAGCTTTATTTCTGGAGAAGATGAAGGTGGATATTTTGAAAAAGCCTATATCACATCTTTCGATTTAACTGGATTAGTTGCCGTAAATAATGATGTGGTATTAAACGCTGTTGGTGATGCTACAATTACTTTGGATGCATTAACTGAGGTGCATGGTGATTTAGAATTAACAGGTCTTTCTGAAACAGCAACTCTTGCTTGCCCAGAATTATTATCTGTAGATGGTAACTTCTATGTAAACAACAATGCAAAGCTTGCGACTTTTGAAGTTCCAAAGTTAATGACTATTGGTAATGAGTTACAGTTTAACAACAACAGTGGCGGAGGCGGTGTTGGTATTGGTTTTGGTGGTGAATCTACTGGTATTGAATACTTAACTACTTTCGAAGAACTTGTTGAAGTTGGTGGCGGTGTAACTATCGCTAGCAACCAATCTTTAACTGCAATTGATGCTTTCAATAAATTAGAAAGTGTTGGAAGTTATAGTACTATCTATATCGAATCTCATCCGAAATTGACAACTTTCACAGCCTTCAATGCATTAACTGAGGCATATAACATCAATTTCTTTGCTGTTGAAAACTTTGAAGATGCGGATGCAACACTGAGCATGGATGCATTTAATAATGTTGAAAGCGTAGTGAATGTAGCTATAGATTATATTACAGTAAAACTAGATAAGTTTGAAGTATTTGGTATGCTTACACAGCTATCTGGTACAGGTGAATTTGGTGGTCAATATTCACCATTAAGAATCCAAGATGAGTTTGTTGGTCTTCATATGATCGACTACCTAGGTTGGGGTGGATTAAAAGTATACATCGAAACTCCAGCAGAAGCTTATGCAAACTGGTGTTCGTTTAATGATGTAATCACAAATAAGGAAGAAGGTTTACAGATGTATGGAGATATCATTTTCAACGAAAGAGTTGAGGGTGTATCTGACTTCACAACTGTAGATAACTCTACCATCACTTCATGTGAATAATTATAGTCGAAAAATAAATAGGATTAAGCTAGCAATTTTATCTTAATTGCTAATTTACTTGCAAACAGAGGGGCGATAATCATTGGTTATCGTTCCTTTTTTATATGCACCACATACAAATTTTAGTAATAACCATAGATACAACAATGATTCCCCCTACTATGCTTAAAGCACTGATGGTATGTTTCGATTGAGTTGCAATAGAGAAAACACCTATTAATGCAACAAACAGAAATAATATTATTGAGATAAGAATTTCCACTTCTAATGATGTTTTTGATGAGATAATAAGCTAATGTGTATTATGTAGTACGTAAAATCTCTATAAAATATCGTTAAAAGTTGTACAAATAAAGTTAATGCAAATAGATGTAAACAATTATGTACTACAAAGAAAGTCGATAACCAAAAACATCTAACCCATCATGTAAAAAATCTAAATCTACTGCCCGTTGGAAACCATATTTATCGTAAATTTTCCTAGCTGTTTTCATGGCTTCAGTAGAATGTATAATTAAATTTTGATGTTGACTATCCTTGGCTAAGGATATACAATGCTCTATTAATAAACGACCTACTCCCTTACCTTTAGCAGATTCTTTTACAGCTAATAACCTAAAACCACCAGCATTTTTTTCTTCTGGTGCAGTTCCGCCTGAACCATAAAATTCCATATTATCAAAATAGATTACCATACCTAGAATTTCTTGGTTATATACCGCCTTGAAAACTTTTACTGATGGATCAATTACTAATTCTCCGAAATTGGCCAAAGTAGAGTAATAATCAGGATAGACATCGGGCTGAGGGAAGCCCTCTAATTTTGAATAGACATTAATTACTAATTCTCCGAGCTCCTTAAATTCTGATTTATTCGCTAGTGCAATGATTACCTTGGAAGTCATTTCTGTTTATTAATTTAGTTTGCTGCAAAAGTAATCAAATTGATAAATTGTTCACCACAAAAATTTACACTAGCCATATTTTGACTTAAACTAAGCTATATTTTACCACTAAATAGAAATAAATAGCTTAAATAATTTTTAATAGTCATATTTACACTCAAGAAACAATCATAGATTTTTATTAAAGTATAATTTAAAATACTCATTGAAATGAATTTGAAAACAACTTTACTAGGCTTATTATTAACAGTACTTTCTTTCAGCACTTTTGCACAAGATGTCCCTGCCCCTACAGATTGGCAGAGAGAGAACACTTCAGAGTATATTGCTTTTGTTGGTGAAAAGTGGGATCTGTCTGAGAGTCAAAAAACTGAGTTGTATGATTTAAGGTTGGATGTAATGACACATGTTGCACACTACAAAAAGTTAGCAAAAGATGGTGATCTAACACCACAAGAATCAAAAGCTAAAATTCAAAATCACTCAAAGAAAATTAATAAAGAAATCTCTGAGCTTACGGGAAAAGATTGGAAACAAATCAATAAGATTAACCAAGAATTCTGGAAGCATATCGAGTCAAAATAATATTACTATCAAACAGTGTGACACTTGTATTAAAAAAGCCTGACAGTTTAATGCCAGGCTTTTTTTGTTTCTAAATTTTATACTAAATTCATCAATCAAAACCTATCCTAGAATAATACAATGCAAGTTGAAGGAAGATTAGATGAGTTCTTAAGAATTGAACTGATCACAAAAGACAATCATCATATACTACAAGAAAAATTTGATACAGAAAAAACGGTTCTTTGGTTCCAAGACGATAACACAAGGCTAAATATTGATAGTGTTCCTTATCACTTTAAGAAAGATCAAGTCATTACTTTTACAGAATTATATAAAATAGAAGTAGTGGAAATGGGTGAAGCAAAAATGTTTCAGTTCAATAGATCATTCTACTGTATTGTTGAACATGATAGTGATGTGGATTGTAAAGGAATACTTTTCTTTGGTGCTAAACACTTACCCGAATTTTCGTTAGATGACGATGACAAAAATGCATTAAAATATATATGGGAAATGATGCTTGTCGAAATGTCTTCAAAAAAGTACTTACATATGCCAATGCTTCAATCATTAATGAAACAAGTACTTATTGTTTGTACGCGAAACTATAAAAGTCAAAACAATATCCATGAAATAGAAAAAGGGCATATGGATATTATTAGACAGTTTACTTTCCTGGTTGAGAAGAACTTCAAAGAACTTTTCACAGTAGCAGATTATGCTGATTTATTACACAAAAGTCCGAAAACATTATCGAATGTATTTTCTAAGAATGGATACAAAGCACCACTTCAAATTATCCAAGAAAGACGCATACTAGAAGCAAGACGATTATTACAATACTCAAGTTGTACAATTTCAGAAGTTGCTTTCGATTTAGGGTTCTCTGATATTCAAACCTTTAATAGGTTCTTTAAAAGACATAAAGAAATGACTCCTTCTGCCTTTAAACAGAAATATGGGAAATAGTGTTCATCAGAAAGGAAATCCTGTCACCAATTTATAAGTTTGAAAGTTTGAGTTTTGTATCACCTAATTTTAAAAACTCAAACTTTATTAATTTATGAAATCCAAATCAATAGTAGGCGGTATAATCCTACCTTTAAGACTAGTTACCTCATGGCTATTTTTATCCGCAGTACTTAGAAGACTTATCCTTGCTCCTGGAAAACATGATTTCGACAGTCCAATGTGGATTGGCCATAAGATCAACACATTTTTCCCACATTCTAATGGCCCTTTTAAAGCTATGCTAGGTTATTTGGTAGAGAATCCAATACAAATGAATTGGTTTACATATGTATTTACCTATTCGGAATTAATTGTTGGTATTCTACTTCTTGTGGGTTTTGCATCTAGATTTACAGGTTTATTATTAGCATCCTTAGGAATTGGACTAATGCACACTGCGGGTTGGTTGGGCCCCACTTGTTTAGATGAATGGCAAATTGCCTCTTTATTAACTACTGTAGGCGGTGTTATGCTTCTCTTTGGAAGTGGAAGTTATTCTCTAGATAATTATTTCAATACCAAGTATCCCTCACTCCCAAAAAATAAGTATTGGTTCTATACAACTGACCCCAATCTATTACTAAATAGTAAATATTATAAGACCATTATCCTATCTTTTTCAACCGTAGCTGTATTGTATGTAATGGGTACAAATCAGTTATTACATGGAGGTGTTTGGGGAAATTTACATAACTACTCAACGAAACCAGATTTTGTTCTTGATAATTTTCATAAGGAAGGAAATATTGTCTCATTTGATGCTTTAAGGGACAAAGGCCCTGAAACCTATGGAGCTTTTATCACAAAAGTGATTTTATTGGATTCTGAAGAAAACAAAATCAAGGAAATTGACTTATCTAGTAAAAATAAAGAGGATATAAGTTTACACAACTATTATATCAACAAAGCAAACTTTAATTCCCAAAGTCTAGTATTTCCATTAGGAGCAAAAGCCAATGTTTCAATATTTGCCACCAAAGATACTAATGGAATCATGCTTGTCGATATCAGTGGTCGAGAATTTACAATTCACTAAATTTTATATTTATTCATTATCTATTTGAAGGATCACCCGCCTATGAAAAGCTTTGTGAATGTTGGTGAATAATTACCATGTATCTAACGAATGAGTATTAATTTTCAGAACTTTGCGATACCAATTAAAGATTGTGATATAATGAAAAAAATATTAATATATATCGTTAGTTTACTCCTCGTTTCATGTGGATCAGGTGGTAATGAGCCTACCCCTCTAGATGTTTTTTATCAAACAGTAAATCAAGACAATAATCGTCAAGAAATTCTGACAAAAGAATTATCCTTTTACAGTGGTGGTGGGTACGAGTATCGTTCTCAAATCATAGATTTCAATTCAAATATCATTTCTACAGAAATCATCTCTGGAGATAGTTTGAGCCAAGTGGAAGACAATGGCATTATTAATTATACTTTTAGTGGAATGATGTTCAATTGTACTGATTCATTAGAGGGAGAATATACCCGTTCAATGATTTTAAATCCTGTAAAATATGAAGGGTTTACTATTCATTGTGATTAATTGAAATACAATCTCAAAAGAATATATAAAAACATCCTTCCTCAATTCTGAAGAAGGATGTTTGTCGATTTCTACTTATTAAATTGCTCTACAGTTTATTTAGATTTCAGCTTGTGAATACATCACTTCTGATTAACGAATAAGAGTAATGTATTTCATTTACACTGTTCATACTAACATATATGTAAAAGTAAGGGATATAATACTGTAACCGATACACTTATTATACTATCATCAATCCTTTTTTGACATTGAATAATTATATAAATTTATAGGATCTAATAAATGCTTGATAAATATTAATTACTAATAAAATAAATACTCTCTTAGAGAAAGACTTACTATTTTTTTATTAAATACAGCATTGTAATTATGAAAATTGGTAAGGTATTTTCCATCATAAATGAATAATAATTAACAACAACTTTTTATGAAGTCTATTTTGACCTTAATGATTATTCTAACTAGTATAATCTGTACTGCACAAAACAAAAAAACAAGTAAATTTAATGTCCCCGTTACCGTTGATGAACTCTCTGAACCAGGCAATGTATTGGTTCGAAATGTACATGAAGGTGTAACGATTTTCAAAACTCATGTAAAATCCGATGAGTATAAACTTTCCGCCTATAATCGAAAAAAACAATTGATCTTTACTATCAATGTTGATGAAGGTAACAACAATAAAATACTTTCATTTAAAGAACAGAGGCAACAATTTCCCGCAGAATTAGAACTAACGGAAGAACTAGTAAAAGTCTTCTATAGGGATATTCAAGGCAACAGAAAATCCATTGCTTTTACTAGGGGTGAAATACTCTAAAATCAAAAAGTCTCAAACCATCTAACAAGGTTTGAGACTTTCTTTTTATGTACTACTTACATTTAGATTGTAATTGATTTTTTCAAGTTTCTTGTTCCCAGAGTAAGTGACGTATTCAGCAATCACTTGTACGTTATGTTGAATGTTCGCTCCTTTTGGTAATTTCAATAACACCCTACCTTCACGATCCTTCATCTCTGCTTTTATCAGTTGGTGCTTTTTAAAGTCTAAACACTGTACATCTTCTTTTTGGTAACAGACATAAAATTTCAGGTTTTTCCTTTTTTCAGATAACGTCAACTTTAGTACTACCTCATCATGGGAAGATGAAGGAAAAGTTTTCTTTACGAAGACCTTCGGATATTTAGATAACTTTTTCCCTGATTTAGAATACTCTTCCGTTCCAAAAGTTAACTTCCCTCCCATGTAAGGAATAATAGCTTTCACTTTTCCATCGCTATAAAAAAACTTCCTTTCCGTTAGAATATCATTTTCATATAATACTTCCTTATACAGTGTTCCATTTTTATAGAACTCTTTTACTATACCATCTTTCTTACCATTAATATAAAAAATTGATTTCCACAACTGACCATTATCGTAATACGTTTTGGCCCAACCATCTTTTACACCTTTTGAGCTATAATTTACCTCTGCTTTGATTTTTTTCTGATCGACATCATAATAGCTTTTAATAAGGCCTTGCTTCTTTAAGTTAGCCGTTTGTGTGTATTGACTCGATACTTGATCTGAATTCTTTTTTTGATTATCACAAGAAAATAATGTGATAATTAGAAAGGTGATGTAAGTAATGTTTTTCATTGGAAGAGTGTAATGTTTGGTTATCTAATGTACTGAAAAAGTATTAAATATTAATTCGGATCAGATAATGTTTTCTATAGTTTTAGTTTTTATAGTAAGATTAGATATCTTTAAGAAATTTTAAAGCTTCAATACATTCATTTTTTTAGCTGTGAAAAGACTTCTAATTACCCTATTTGTATTTACTCTTAGTACCCTTTCGATATTTAGCCAAAATGATAGAGGATTGGTATTGAATGAGCCTCAATCAACATCACAAAAAAAGATTAAAGCTGTTATTGTTGGTGTTTCGGAATATTCTAATTTTCCACAAGAAGCACAATTACAATTTGCAGATGATGATGCGACTGCTTTTGCCAATTTTCTAATGGAGCACAAAGCTGTTGCTCCAGAAGACATTAAATTACTCGTTA
This sequence comes from Flammeovirga agarivorans, assembly GCF_012641475.1. NCBI lineage: Bacteria > Pseudomonadati > Bacteroidota > Cytophagia > Cytophagales > Flammeovirgaceae > Flammeovirga > Flammeovirga agarivorans. Next base: position 1,072,034 of record NZ_JABAIL010000003.1, read on the forward strand.
ATAAAGAGGCGACACAATCAAGTCTAGAGCATCATATCATGAAAACCTTAGGGGATGGGCAGGAAGGCGAAGAAATTATTATCTACTTTGCTGGTCATGGTGATGTAGATATGGTCGGTGATGCCTACTTATTAGCCAACGATGCATTAGCAAAGAACGAAGAAGGTTATATGATGGGTATTGGTGGTTCACTTCCATTAAGTAGATTGAAAAAATACGTCAACCTCCTATCTAGCAAAAAAGGGTTTAAAGTTCTTATGGTTACCGATGCTTGTAGGTCAGGAGAGTTATTAAGTTCGGATGGAACGGATTCTGAATTTTCACAATTCTACAATGACTGGAATAATACTCATAAATATGTGTCTTGTGGACCCAATGAATTATCAAAAGAGGGATTACAATGGGGAAATGGTCATGGAGCATTTACATTCCACCTACTACAAGGTTTAATGGGTCTTGCTGATTCAAATGGAGATAATAAAATATACCATGGAGAACTTAATAGTTACATAACATCTAAAGTTCCTGCAGAAACTGATTATGATCAAAATCCACAATATAAAGGAATTGCAAAAGAAATTGTTATGGTTGTTGATGATAAGCTAAAAGATCTTGCATTACAGAATCAGAACAATTTTAATAAAACTTCAGTCGCTAGTCGAGGTGTATCACCTAATAATGGTCTTTTAAAGTATAAAGATACTTTTGAAACTAGATCATTCTACGATGCCATTGCATCACAACGCATTATTGAACCCAAATATCTACATCAAAATGAAGTCCTTGATATTGAATTTACTAATGATATTCAAATAGGTAATATAAAATCTGTAAAAGTATCAGGGAATAAAGCTTGGGTGTTTTCAAAAGCAAAAACAATTGAGATTTTCAACTTCGAAACCAACGAAAAAGAGATTGTACAAGCTATGAGTTACCCTTCAAAAATAGCTGCAAATGGAGATTATTGGGCGTATTATGCCAAAGATCAAACGACTTATTTATACCATAAAACATTTCAATTTAAAACAGCGAGCTATCATAAAAGTCCGGTTACTGCATTAACTATTTCAAAAAATGGCACAGTATATTCTGGCGATGAAAAAGGAAATGTCTTTCTAATGGATAAAGAAGACACCCCTCCTAAAAAAGTACATAAAGTAAAAAACCAAGTCTCTTCTATCGCTGTATCAGATGATGAAAAATTTATAGCTATTTCTGATGCAAAAGGTAGTTTAGTTATTCTAGATGGAAAAACACTCAACCCAATTACAGAAGAAAAAATCTCTCCTAAATCTGAAAGAGAGATGTTCTTTGCTAGAAATGGAGACATCATTGTCACTATTAATTATGCGACAATCAAATTTACTGATACAAAAAGCGGGAAAACAATTAGGGATATAGGTTTACCAGCTAGAGAAAAGCCTCGTAAAATTTCACCCCTTAATGATAAGTTTTTCTTAGTACTAGGAGAAAACTCCAACTTGTTTATTGTTAATGCAAAGTCTGGCAAAGCACAAAAAGTAAGTACTCACCCTTTGGGACAAAACTTCAAATGGGATAGTGATAGCGAATTAATGGCTTCTATTAGTACAACAACACTAAAGCTTGCTTCTATAACTGTTCCTACTCCTTATGCTACGGAATGGTTTGAAAAAATATACAATTCTCCACTCTATGATGAAACACAGAAGGAAGATTTAAAGAGTTTGTTAGCTGTTGCTCTACAAGACAAAGCTCAAAAAATAATTACTCCTTTTATCTTAGGCAAAAGTGTTACTCCATCAATTGTTGAGGTAAAAGAAGGAATTCATGAATTAAACTATGCGACTAGGTTATATAAAAATGAGCCTGAAATATTGGAAATGATTAATATCAGACGCTGGTTTTTACAAGGCTATCTTATCATCATTGAAAATAATGTGAAGGATTTCCCAAAAGCAATATCCTATTTCGAAAAGATATTAGAAGTTACACCAACTGCAGCTTACCCTCATAATGGCATCGCTATTATCAATAAAAAGTTGATGAAGCTAGATAAAACAAAAGAGAGTATAAAAATTGCTGAAGAATTAAAACCAAAATGGACTGAACCAAAAAATACTATGGTGAAGACATATGTGGTAGAAGAAAACTATGAGGAAGCATTAAAGAAAAATGAAGAGATCATTGCCATCATCCCGAATAATGTAAAAGGATATCTAGGTAAAGCAACTATTTATTTAGAGATGGGATATTATCAGAAAGCTTGGTCACTAGTTAAAAAAATGGAGACTATTGATCCTTCAAATCCAGCATTTACAGATATAAAAGCTGCTGTTCTTTTAGAACTTGGACAATTAAAACAGGCTTATGATGTTGCTCAAGGTATGATGAATCAATCACAAAAAGTAGAAGATTCTTATATCACTTATGCTAATATTATGAGGAAGATATATGATAGACAAGACAGCAATTCAAAATATCTTCTTGATGCAGAAAAAGTACTTCTTTCAGGTATTGAAGAATTTCCAACTTCAGCTGATTTAAAAGCTATTTTAGGAAAACTTTATACTTCTTATGCCTCATTCTATAAAAAATCACCGAAAAAGGTTTATGACCTTATAGATCAAGCATTAATTCTAGATCCTTACAATGCTGTTGCTCTAAGGTATAAAGCACAATTTGCCGTTCAAGTAGAAAACAACTATCCAAAAGCTAAAGAAAGTACTGATAAATACACAAGTAAAAGAGGTCAATTTTCAGATCTTGATATATTTCTGGCATATGTTGCTTATTCTAGACAAGACTTAAAAGCAATAGAAAGACATAGTAAAGTTTCATTATTAAAGAACCCATACCGTTTAGAAAATTACAAATTATTATGGAACACTTATGTTGAACTAGGTAAAGAAGATAAACTGCATGAGTTATACCTAATGGGAAAAGATATGTTGCCAGAGACTCCTTGGTTCGATTATAAATATGGATTATTCTTTAAAGGAAAAAAACAAAATGGTAAAGCTTCTTCATATATAGCTACAGCATTAAGAATTGCTCCACAATACAATTATGCATACGTCATGAGAAGTCCTACAAATGGTATTAAGAAACTATATGGTTATGATAAAATTCAACCTAAAAATGGTTTTTATTTAGTATCTAAAAATGGAAGTGAAGGCGTTATAGATTATGCTGGTAGACTTGTTGTTCCTATAGAATATTCCAATATCCAATTAAAACAAAATGGATATTCCTTATTAACTTTCTCTGATGGACAAATGCAATTGAATTCTCCTGATGGTAGAATCATCGGTGGTAAGAAATTCGATTCTATTGAGTTTATGGAGTGTGGTTTAATTAAGGTACAAGAAGGAAAACTATTTGGTTGCTTAGATAGAAAAACCGGACAATTAAGGGTCCCTATTAAATATGAAAAGATCACTAATGGCCGTTGGTCAGGAAAACCAACTGCATGTTGTAGGTATTCATTAAGTGACAGTGATCGATCTGCTGATTTTTATGACGGTAGTGGACAATGTGTTTCTTGTGATTAATAGAAAAGAGTCGATTGTTTAAAATCGACTCTTTTTTATTTGTTTTAGATTATACTTTACTCTTTTTAAAATATAAGGGTCACTTCTTTTCTTAACCTTGAGATATAACTATCAAAATAACTTTAAATCATTGATTATAGTAAATAAATGCTAATAATTGATTTATAATGTAACCATAAATCAATTTAACCGTTTGGTTAATTATAAAGTTTGATATTAATCATTTAAAACTCAAGCCTTATAAAACTTGATCCTTGTGATCAAAAAATTTTACTACTTAATTAACCATTTGGTTAAATAAAATATCAATAAAAACATCTATCATGAAAAAAGTTATTCTATCTCTAACATTAATATTAACCTACTGCCTAACGATAAATGTTAGCAAGGCTCAGGACGATCAAGGTCCAAACAATTACACTGGAAATTATCAAGGAACAAATAAAAATGCTGCAGGTTATGTCAACGATCAAAGCAATATATCAACTACTGATATTAACGAGTTTAAAAATATGGAAGGTATCTTTCAGACAGATACAACACAATTAAAAACCACATTGACTGCAGGTATTCCTATGGGAAGATGGAATGAAGGGTTAATGTTTGAAGGTATAGCACCAATGGATCATATGGTTTCTGCAGCAAATTGGTATCCAAATACTGAAGATTTATTAGAAGAAGAAATACGAATCATATTTATGGGATCCTCTCCTATGATTCGACCCGGACAAGCGAACACCTCGATTCTAATACAGTTTGGGAACGGAAAAAACTTAATTTTTGATATTGGTGAAGGATCAGTAGCCAATTTTGTTGGTGCGGGTATCGCGTTGAATGAGATCAATGATATTTTCCTAACCCACCTACATGTGGATCACTATGGAGCATTGCCTTATGTATATATGTTCGGTGCTTGGAATGGTAGATGGAATGAGCCATTAAGAATTACTGGTCCATCGGGATCTGAAGAAAAATACGGCACTGCACATATGGTTGAAGGGATGAAATCAATGACCGAATGGCATAGAGATGCATTTGATGTCTTTCCAATAGGCAGAGGATGGGAAATTGAAGTAAATGAATTTGACTTTACAGATGATGGTGGTGTTGTCTACAATCAGGATGATATAAAAGTCATTCACTGGCAACAAGCACACTGTAAAGATGGAGCTTCGGCTTATAGAGTTGAGTATAAAGGAATGTCAGTTGTCTTCTCAGGCGACGGTAGACCTAATAAATTAACCGCAAAATATGGCAAAGATGCTGATGTTCTAATCACTGAAATGCAAGTAGAAGTTGTTTCCATTTCATCACAAGTCTATGGTGTTCCAGCAGTGCTTTCTAGATATACAATTGATACTCACCATAACCCTGCCTATGCAGCAGGAAAGTTATACAAAGATTCTAATCCTCGTTTAGCAATGGCGACTCACACCTTTGATGATCTATATGCAAACAATGAAATGGTAGTAGAAGTAAGAGAACATTATGACGGACCTTTCCACTTTGGCTTTGATGGTGTAGTTGTGAATGTCACAAAAGATAAAATCTGGGTAAGAGACGGGCAATTGCCTGAATATCCAAATGCAACACCTCCGCAAGCAGGCTCTCAAGTTGCAGAAAATGGGGGACTTATCGTTCCCGTTCCAAGAAAAAAGAGAGAAGACATTCAGAACCAATATATCAGAGACATGCAATATCAACCAGAAGAGTATTATCCTGAAGGATACCAACCTCAATTATCTTACAAGTGGCCATCTGATAAACCTATTTTCGTTCCAAATGAAAAGATTCCAAGTTCAATGAAAAGAAGAAGAACAGATTTTGATGAAAATGGAAACTTTATTAAAAGTAGAGATTATAAACTCGATAACGTCAAATCTTCAAAATAAATACTGAAACTATCTAAAGAAAATAAAGATGAAATATTATATAAGCTTTTTCCTGTTGACCATACTTTCAAGTATCTCATTTGCTCAGACTAAAGAACAAGCAATGATCGCTCTTAGGGCTGAAGAACATACAAAAGTAGAGATTGATGAACAAATGGTGACATTTAGAGACCATACCGGAGAAATCAACAACATACAAAATTTTGAATATTTAGCCTTAGAGCTTGCAGAAGCATTGTATTTACAAATGTCTGACCATGTCTATAACCCATACTTCAATGCAATATTTTCTGAAGGTTATAACTATAGAAATATCATTGAATGTAAAGGAGGACTTGAATTGATTTTAAACGCCAGTCCAACAGAAATAGTAGTATCCATAACAGATGCCAATAAGATTGAATTAGCAAAAGAATCATTCTCATTATAAAAATATAGAAATCATGAAATATCAATTAATATCATTCGTAACAATTGTCTTATTCTTAGTAACATCATGCACCAATGATGAGGTGATCAACCCTAGTATGAAAATTTATGATATAAGTACAACTGCTAGTGAAACTTCTAGTATGAAGCAAATAAACTATAATTTCAATGTTGATGCAGAAGTAGGTTTGTCATTTATAAAAGTAGATATACACCCTGCATATGGACACGAACATAGTTTTCACGATGAAGTATGGAGTGAAATTATTATATACGATGAGTTTATTAATACTAATGACATGAACTCAGGACTGAAGGTTAAAATTGAAGATTCAATTGAGGTACCCGATTATGTTAATGGTGAATATCATATAACAATAAGTGCGGTAGATTTAAACGGATTTGAAATCTTCGAAAATGAAGAAATTGAGATATAAAATTAGTTTAGTTATGTAGTATAAAAGATCAGAATCGCTAATCTTAAATGAAAAAACTAGGACATTTTCTTTAATCAAAAGAAATAATGTCCTAGCTTTTTTTGATACAAATTAAATGTATCTAATATATATTTTCACAAAGATTATTTTCCAATGTTATAAACATTGAATCCAATCTCTTTTAATGCTTCTTTATCTAAGATATTTCTACCATCAAAAATATTTCCTGGCTTTAATACTGTAGAATGGATTTTTTCCCAATCATAAGTTTTAAATTCATCCCATTCTGTTAAGATAGCAATAGCATGTGCATCTTGAGCTGCCTCGTATGGATCATTGACTACTTTAACTCTTTCTCTGATTTCTTCTGAAGAGTGTGTATTCAAGTATTCCAA